>CALAMD010000028.1 GCA_937925695.1 uncultured Bacillaceae bacterium
TTCAAAAACAAATACGAGCATTCGTACTTGAAAATTTATTTTTTTTGAATCGCAACGATAAAAGGTGGATTATTTTTTTGATTAATGAAACGGTACATAAGCACATTGTGTTTCTTTTGGTCTAAATTTTTTGCATAGGCAAGGACTTGTTCTTTCTCTGTTTGACCACCTTCATGACCGTGATAAATGACGATGACAATGACACCATTCTTTTTCAAATAGGACAGAATAGACTCAATGGCAGCAATTGTTGTCTCGCCTTTCGTAATAATTGTTTTATCACTCCTTGGTAAATAGCCAAGATTGAAAATTGCCCCGCCAACTTTACCCTTTAACTCTTCGGGCACATACTGTTCAAGTTCGGCATGGTTACCATGAATCAATGTAACGTTATTGCGTTCATGTTCAGCGAGTAATTGCTTGCTGTTTTGAATCGCTTGCTCTTGAATATCAAAAGCATATACATGGCCACTGTCGCCGACAATTTGACTTAAGACGAGGGTATCGTTTCCATTGCCACATGTTGCATCAATGGCAACTTCACCTTCTGTAATAGATGTTTTTAATAGTTCATGTGAGTAGTCAATAATACCTTTAAGCATTGATTAATCATACCTTTTTCTTATAGTTTACTGCTTATTTTACCATGTTCCGTTTCGAACGAACAATTGAAAGGTAAAACGAATCTTTAGGTCTATAAATGGCAAAGATGATTCTTGACATAAAGGAAAAGATTCACTACAATTCGATATAATAATGTATATACATAAATACTTTTTAAAGGAGTAGTAGTTCACTCTGAGGGTTTAGCGAGGCAGTGGTTGGTGAAAACTGTCCCTAAGGAATGAATGAACTCACCTTTATATGTAGCAAAGGTGAAATAGTAGTAGCTTTTGCCGTTAATCTACGTTAAAGATAAAGTGAACGTCTATTGACGTTAAGTTGGGTGGTACCGCGGGAAAAGCTCTCGTCCCTTCTCTTAGGGATGAGTAGCTTTTTTTAGCTTATCGTGAGGTCTGTAACTTTTTTATAGGAGGTCGTCATATGGCATTTAATCATCGTGAAATCGAAAAAAAATGGCAAACATATTGGGTAGAAAACAAAACCTTTAAAACAGAAACATATACGGATAAAGAAAAAATTTATGTACTAGATATGTTTCCTTATCCATCAGGATCAGGACTACATGTTGGTCACCCATTAGGTTATACAGCTACTGATGTGATCTCGAGAATGAAGCGGATGCAAGGCTATGAAGTCCTCCATCCGATGGGATGGGATGCATTTGGCTTGCCTGCAGAACAGTATGCTTTAGAAACAGGGAACAGCCCGAATGAATTTACCCTGAAGAATATTGATACGTATCGCAGACAAATTCAAGAGCTCGGTTTTTCCTATGACTGGGATCGGGAAATAAATACAACGGATCCAAACTACTATAAGTGGACCCAATGGATATTTATCAAGTTATATGAAAAAGGCTTAGCTTATATGGATGAGGTAGAAGTTAACTGGTGTCCAGCACTAGGTACGGTATTAGCTAATGAAGAAGTTATTGATGGAAAAAGTGAACGGGGCGGTCACCCAGTTGTTAAGAAACCAATGAAACAATGGGTATTAAGAATAACTGCCTATGCTGATCGCTTGCTCGAGGATTTAGAAGAGCTTGACTGGCCTGAAAGCATTAAAGAAATGCAACGAAATTGGATCGGTCGTTCTGAAGGGGCAGAGATAAAGTTTGCGATCGATGGTCATCCTGATAAACAATTCGAAGTATTTACCACAAGACCTGACACATTATTCGGAGCAACATATACCGTTTTAGCACCAGAACATCCATTTGTAAAAGAAATTGTAACACCGGAACAAAAACAAGCCGTTGATCAATACTTAGCAGATATTGAGAACAAATCAGAAATTGAACGGACGGATGTCACGAAAGAGAAGACAGGTGTATTTACTGGCGCTTATGCCATCCATCCAGTTACAGGCGAAAAACTACCAATCTGGATTGCTGATTATGTCTTAATGACTTATGGGACAGGTGCGATTATGGCTGTTCCAGCTCATGATGAGCGAGACTATGAATTTGCTAAGAAATTTGATTTACCGATTATCGAAGTTGTTTCAGGCGGAAACATCGAGAAAGAAGCCTATGTTGGTGATGGGGAACATGTTAACTCCGATTTCTTAAATGGCTTAAATAATGAAGAAGCATCTAAGAAAATGATTGCTTGGCTTGAAGACAATGAAAAAGGTACGCAAAAGGTAACTTACCGTCTAAGAGATTGGCTATTTTCTCGTCAAAGATATTGGGGTGAACCAATCCCGATTATTCATTGGGAAGATGGCTCAATGACGACTGTACCTGAAGAAGAATTACCATTGAAGCTCCCAGAAATGGAAGAAATTAAACCATCAGGTACCGGTGAATCCCCGTTAGCTAATAGTGATTGGATTCATGTAGTTGATCCAGAAACAGGCATGAAAGGTCGTCGGGAAACAAATACGATGCCACAGTGGGCAGGAAGTTGCTGGTACTACTTACGCTTTATTGATCCGCACAATAATGAGCAATTAGCTGATCCTAAGGCACTTGAAAAATGGTTACCAGTCGATATCTATATCGGTGGCGCTGAACATGCCGTCCTTCATTTGTTGTATGCTCGTTTCTGGCACAAATTCTTATATGACATTGGTGTTGTACCAACGAAAGAGCCGTTCCAAAAATTATTTAACCAAGGAATGATTTTGGGACCAAATAATGAAAAAATGAGTAAATCAAAAGGGAATGTAGTCAATCCAGATGACATCGTTGCTTCTCATGGTGCAGACACCTTACGATTATATGAAATGTTTATGGGACCACTTGATGCTGATGCAGCTTGGTCAACAAATGGATTAGATGGCTCACGCCGTTTCCTTGATCGCGTCTGGCGTTTAATTATTAATGACGAAGGTAAAGTATCGGATAAAATTGTCGATACAGATGATCCATCTCCATTAGATAAGGTCTATCATGAAACCATTAAGAAAGTAACGACTGATTTCGAAAATTTACATTTTAATACGGCCATTTCTCAAATGATGGTATTTATTAATGAAGCCTATAAAGTGAATCAAGTTCCGAAAAAATATGTCGAAGGCTTTGTGAAAGTCCTATCGCCAATCGCTCCACATATTTGTGAGGAGTTATGGACACGTTTAGGTCATTCTGAAACGATAAGCTATGAACCATGGCCAACTTATGATGAAGCATATTTAGTTGATGATGAAGTAGAAATTGTCATTCAAGTCATGGGTAAAGTTCGTTCGAAAATCAATGTACCTAAAGACATTAGTAATGAAGAATTAGAAAAACTAGCCCTAGAAGACGAAAGAATTCAAGAATGGATTAACGGAAAAACAGTCCGCAAAGTAATCGTAGTACCTGGAAAATTAGTGAATATTGTCGCTAATTAATACTCGATGAAAAATATGCCGGTAAAAACAATGGAAGTTTAGCATATGATGGTGGATTAATATTAGTTCAAGAATAATCGTTGAAATAAAGCAGTCTCAGTAATTTTGAGGTTTCGCTGACATTTCAACGATTATTTTTTTGTTGAAGGTACATTTATTTCTTCAATAGGAATAAACCTAGTTCGTAATTGTCGCCATTCATTCTCTTCTAGATACCATATAGATTCAACTTTTCCTAATTCATCATATCGATCGATTCCATATATTGATTGATTACTTTTTAAACCGAATCCTTTAGCTTTACTTATATATATTGGCTCGTAATCAGTTTGAGGTACGGTGATTTTTCTTTGATTTTTCACCTTTCCATCTTTCGTATAAATATTTTCTTCTATATACTTGGTTGCATATTGAGTGACTTCAATAACAATGGGTTGTCTATGGGGAAACATTTGTAAATTGACGATAAAATCATCTTGGAAAGCGCCTGATATGTAGTTATGTTTTGGCACTGTCATTTCTTGTACTTCGTCATTTATTAATGAATGAAGCAAGGTTACTGTTTGACCATGTTCATCTAAGGATTTTTTAAATAATAGGTATGGGATATGATTATGGTTAAGATCGACGAGCATAATAGTTGGATCATATGCACCACCATAGTCAATACGCCATTGGTTGTCATCTTCATCGATAATTTCTAACCAAACGGCTTGATAAAAATGACTGTTCTTTGATAGATGGTAACCTTTTAATAATATTGTATCTTTACGACCATCGCCTGTTAGATCTTCTTCATATTCTTCAATAATAACAGAAGTTGCTTGATCCATAGCTTCTATGTTTACAATAGAAAAGAACGGGGTAAGTACCAATAATGTAATCAACAATCGAATTAGCATCATGTTTCCTCATTTCGTTAAGCGTCGTTTGAATTATTTTATGTAGGTGGGTTCATGATATACAGGTTTTATGATTTGGATTTTTAATGGGAGCTCTTATTAGCACTGTTTTTCAAATAAGTAAATTTTATGCTAAAAATGTGATTAAATAATGAGGAATTGGGGAACATTAAGATTGTCTAAAAAAAGTTGTGAAAAAGGATTGACATCTACTCATTAAGGTTGTATTATATTAAACGCTGTTAAAAACAATTTAATCATCTCAGAAAAACAATTTGACAGCAAAACGCAACTATGATATAATTTTACTTGCTAAAAAAACTCTAACTTTTTGATCCTTGAAAACTGAACAGAACACAAGATGGTAAGATGAACGTTATCGTT
>CALAMD010000029.1 GCA_937925695.1 uncultured Bacillaceae bacterium
TGCCTCAAAATGCATCAACTTATTTTAAAGGATTTTTTTGGTAACATTTTATACTATAATAATAGACAACAAACAGGTTACTAACTAGTACGTTAGAGAAAATCTGGACAAGAATCTAGCAATAGCAAGGGTAAGGAGGAAGTATAATGCACAAGGTCATGATCGTAGAGGATGATCCAAAGATTGCCCGACATTTATCAGATCTGTTGCAAAAATATGGTTTTGAAGCAAACATGATCACCCAATTTAATAATATTTCGGAAGAATTTCAAAGCTACAATCCCCATCTTGTGTTACTAGATATTAATTTACCATATTATGATGGGTTCTATTGGTGTCGTCAAATTCGTCTCATCTCTACTTGTCCAGTGATTTTTATCTCAGCTCGGACAGGGGAAATGGATCAGGTGATGGCACTAGAAAATGGGGGCGATGATTTTATTACGAAGCCATTTCACCCTGAAGTGGTGATGGCTAAGGTGCGTAGTCAAATACGGAGAGCCTATGGCGAGTACGCCTTTGCCAATCAAGAGAGGATGATCAATCTACAAGGACTACAATTATATCCTGAGCGATTAGAGCTAACTTATCAAAAGCAAACCGTGTTGTTAACAAAAAAAGAGGCAGAAATTATCGAGATGTTAATGGATCGTTATCCTCGAGTAGCGGGACGAGAGGATTTGTTAGCTAAACTATGGGATGATCAAACCTTTGTCGACGAAAATACGTTAAATGTCAACATCACCCGGGTGCGGAAAAAATTAATGGAACTTGGGATTGAAGATGCGGTGGAAACGATCCGAGGTGTCGGCTATCGTTTACAGGTGACATGGTAAGGAGCATAACGATGAAACTCTTTATTCGGGAACATATATTACTGATTATTGTGCAATGTATCCAGTTCATTGTCTTAGTAGGTATTTTTTGGCTTGATGGTTATCGCAATATGATGATTGCGCTATATGCTATTTTTTTATCCATGCTTATTTTACTTGGCTATTTAATTTATCAGTATGTGAGTCGGAGGAAGTTTTACCAACGTTTGACGGTGATGATTCAATCCCTAGATGAATCTTTAGAAATATTGGATCAAGTTCCAATTTCACAAGCATTAGCTGATTTACTTCGGTCTCAATATTATCAATTTCAAAATCAGCTTATGAAGCTGAAACATAAACAAGAAGAACATTTAGTCTTTATGGATTTGTGGATTCACCAAATGAAAACACCATTATCGGTGATGGAATTAACTGCTAAGGAATTGGATGAACCAGAGTCCTCAAATATTCGAGAGGAGATTGATCGGTTAAAAAACGGCCTCCAAACGATACTCTATATGTCAAGATTAAGAACGGTGGAACAAGACCTTCATATAACGAAAGTGTCATTAAATAAATTGGTGCGTGAAATCAATCAAGAAAATAAACGGTTATTTATTAGAAATGAAGTTTATCCAAAAATCTTCGCGGAAGAGGACGTTATTGTTGAGTCAGATGAAAAGTGGTTATACTTTATGATCAACCAATTAATCCATAATGCGGTAAAATATTCATCCCAGGAAGCAAAAGAAATTCATATTAAGCTTGAGAAGGCTCAGAAAACAAGTGTAATAGAAATTTCCGACTTTGGTGTCGGGATTCCCCCTGAAGACATCAACCGGATTTATGATGCTTTTTATACAGGCCATAATGGACGGATTTTTCGTGAGTCAACAGGTGTTGGCTTATATTTAACGAATGAAGCAGCCAAATATTTAGGCCATAAACTTGAAGTATCGTCACAAGTAGGAAAAGGAACGACTTTTCGCATCATTTTTAACCATGGATAAAACCCTATCCAAATTCATTTAGCGAAACCTTACAAGAATGTAAGGTTTACGAAAGGAAAATCGATAGATAGGATTCGGACAATTTTATAAGCTATAGGTGGAAATGATGTGAAAGGAGCATGACGATGTTAAAAGTGAACGAAGTGAGTAAAGTTTATGAAGGGAAAGTACCTTATCGTGCCTTAAATAATATAACTTTTTCGATGCATAAGGGCGAGTTTGTGGCCATTATGGGTCCATCAGGTAGTGGTAAAACAACGTTGTTAAATATAATTGCTACGATTGATGAGCCAACTACTGGCGAAGTTTTAATCGATGGGGAAAATCCCCACCAGCTAAATAAAAATAAGTTAGCTAAATTTCGCCGTCGCGAATTAGGGTTTGTCTTTCAGGATTTTAATTTATTACACACATTAACAGTCGAAGAAAATATTGTTTTGCCGTTAACACTTGATCGAAAACGTGTCAAAGAGATGACACAAAAAGCTTATGAACTTGCTGAAATCCTTGGTATCAAAGATATTATGAAAAAAAGAATTCATGAGATTTCTGGTGGACAAGCACAACGAACGGCCATTGCCCGGGCAATAATTCAAAAACCAAGGCTTATTTTGGCAGATGAGCCAACTGGGAATCTGGATTCTAAGGCTTCTAAAGATGTGATGCAGATGCTGTCATTGATCAATGAGCAACAAGAAGCAACGTTGCTCCTCGTAACCCATGATGCCCAAGCAGCGAGTTATGCGGATCGAGTAATTTTTATTCGGGATGGACAGTTGTATTCTGAAATACATCAAGGTGACAATCGTCAAGTGTTTTTCCAAAAAATAATTGATACATTATCGTTACTAGGAGGCGATCATCATGACTTTTCGTCAGTTCGCCTTTAGGAATGTTTTTCGAAATAAACGTCTCTATATTGCTTACTTTTTAAGTAGTATGTTTACCGTAATGGTCTTTTTTACCTTTGCCAATTTTGCTTTTCACCCTTCTTTAACCGGGGAAAATATGAATGACCATGTCACTCAAGGCATGCTTGTTGCTGGTGGGATCATTTATGTGTTTTCATTTTTCTTTATTCTCTATTCTATGAGTTCGTTTCTGCAGTCTCGTAAAAAAGAATTTGGGATTTTGATGATTCAAGGGATGTCCAACCGGCAAATACGTTGGATGGTATTCTTAGAAAATATGATCATTGGTTTCTTTGCCACGATATTTGGGATAGGCTTAGGGCTGGCGTTTTCCAAAGCGATTCTGTTAATAGCAGAGCAATTGCTCGTCATAGAAGATCGTCTTAACTTTTATTTTCCAACAATTGCTTTACTGTTGACGTTCGGATCTTTTATTGTTTTGTTTTTTTGTATTTCGCTTTTTGTCACGGTTGTTTTACGGACGAAAAAATTAATTACCTTAATTAAAGGAGACAAAATAGGCAAAACAGAACCTCGGGCATCTATTTTGCTAACGGTCCTTGCTGTATTGCTAATCGGGAGCGGCTATACAGTAGCGTTGTCTGTGGAAGGCACACAAGTAGTCGTCGCTCTATTTCCCGTAGTCATTGTCGTTATCCTAGGGACATATTTATTTTTCACCCAATTAAGTGTTTATACCATTAACAAATTAAAAAACAATGAGTACCTGTTTTGGAAACAGACAAATATGATTTTGTTTTCCGATTTATCTTATCGGACGAAAGATAATGCCCGGGCATTTTTTATGGTAGCAATTATTTCTACTGTTGCTTTTAGTGCCATTGGTACGCTTGTTGGTCTTAATTCGTATTTAACGGAAGGTTTAACAAAAGCCCAGCCGATTTCCTTTGTGCAGCATGTGGAAGACGAACAGCATATTGAGGAAGTAGCTGTGATCTTAGAGGAATATGAGTTAGCTGTAAAGGAGGCAGAGGTAACGTTAACGTATTTTGAGCAGAATGACGGTCTAATTTTAATTACGACAGCTGATCAATACAATCGATTTGCTCGGTTAATCGGTGAAGAAGAAATCAGTTTACGTCCAAATCAAATGACGGTTGTAGAGCAAAGTGCTCGCAATATCGCACCGGTGAATATAGACTTTGAAGAGGCTTCGATCATGCTCGCAGATGAGACGGAAATCTTTGTCGACAATGATCTAGTTGGTGTTGCTAAGCGGGATATCTTGCCGGAACTCATGCATTATTTTATTGTTGGATCAGATATATACGAGCAACTTGGGGAACCAGTACTAACTGAAAAAATCCATGCATGGCAAGTAATTTCTGGCGATGAAGAGAACATTATCGAAGCAGGTCGGGTGATGTATGAGAAGATTCCTGGCGTAACAGCAATTGATTTGATTTATTATGATACGTTTCAGATGTGGAGCCCCATTTTATTTGTTGGTTTATTTATCGGTTTAGTCTTTTTCGTGTCTGCAGGGAGCT
>CALAMD010000030.1 GCA_937925695.1 uncultured Bacillaceae bacterium
TGGTCAATATTTTTATTTATCACCGCCATCTTAATCACACTCTTGTTTATTACGATTCAAGTGAATATATTTACACCCCTTGATCAAATGGTCATGATGACTATGTCACTTGTCGTTACTTTTGGTGTCATTATTGGTGCAATCATTCTTTCCATTACAACGGGGCAAGGTGGTAGTCGAATTAGCTTACCGTCCGAAGAAAATCCACAAGTTATTGATCGGGACGATGATCAATATTGGAAACTGGGTCAATTTTATTTCAATAAAGATGATCCTACTGTTTTCTTAGAAAAAAGATTTGGTATTGGTTGGACAGTGAATTGGGCACGACCAGCAGCTTGGTTGTTTTTGATAGGGATTATTATTTTAGCAGTGGGTCTTCCACTCTTACTAAGTTATAAATAATCATATAGGAGGGATTTATATGGAATTGTTAAACCAGATTGACTGGGCGGTAATTGCACCGATTATCGTCATCGATCTCATCTTAATTATCGTTGCTTTAGTAGACTTATTTCGTAGAGGGGAAACAAACGGACCGAAATGGATATGGTTATTAGTTATCTTATTAATTAGTTTGTTAGGTCCTGTCGTTTATTTCATTTTTGGAAGGAGGCAACAATAATTGACCTTACTTGCTGTCAACAATCTAACTAAATATTATGGAAAAACCCTAGCCGTAAATAATATAAGTTTTGAATTTGAATCCGGTAGGTGTGTAGCATTAATCGGTCCAAATGGTGCTGGTAAAACGACAACTTTACAAATGCTGGCTGGCTTATTAAAGCCTACAGAAGGCACGATACAGTTTCAACAAGATAATAAAAAAGATGATATTCGTTCCTTAATTGGCTACTTACCCCAATTTCCAGCTTTTTATCCTTGGATGACGGGACGAGAATTTTTAATCTATAGTGGAAAGTTGTCAAAAATACCTGCTTCCGAAGTAGAAAAACGAGCAGATAAATTACTTGAACGGGTCGGGATAAGCGAGGCTAAAAATAGGCGCATCAGCACCTATTCCGGTGGAATGAAACAAAGACTCGGGATCGCTCAAGCAATCATTCACCGGCCTAAATTACTTATGCTAGATGAACCCGTTTCAGCTCTTGATCCCCTTGGGCGTCGGGAAGTTTTAACCCTGATGGAAGAATTAAAAAATGATTTAACGATCTTATTTTCAACTCATATTTTATCTGATGCTGATGAAGTGAGCGACGAACTACTCTTATTACATCAAGGTGAAATCGTTGAAGCCGGTCCAATGGATGAGTTGAGAACGAAGTATCAAACGACAACAATTGAATTAAGCTTTGAAAACAATCTAGAAGCTTATGTAGCAAAACTCGAGCAACTATCTAGTGTTGTCAAAACATCGGTCGATAAAAATATTGTTCATGTGACAGTTGATAGCATTGAAGAAGCACGTCAGGAAATACTCACCAATGCCCTCGAAGAGAAGTGGCCGCTTACGGACTTTAGTGTCAACCGTGCTTCATTAGAAGATATGTTTATGAAGGCGGTGAATGGTTAATGGAATGGATCACCCTATTTAACAAAGAAATGTTAGAGCACTGGCGCAATTTTAAATGGATATGGGTACCCCTTGTCCTGATCTTATTAGCAATTATGGATCCAATCACGACGTATTATTTACCGGTCATACTGGAAAATGTGGGGGGGCTTCCTGAAGGGGCAATGTTTGAAATCCCTGAACTCCTACCTGTCGAAGCATTAATGATGAGCTTAGCCCAATTAAGTAGCTTAGGTGTATTAGTGATCGTGCTGATGTCGATGGGCACAATTGCCGGCGAGCGAAAAAGTGGAGTAGCTGAATTGATCTTAGTGAAGCCAATTCGCTATTTAAATTACATCACGGCAAAATGGAGCGCATTATTACTCATTGTCTGGGTTTCATTAACCCTTGCCCTGTCAACGAGTTGGTATTATATAAATCTCTTATTTGGCGAATTATCATTTACAGATTTATTATTAACGATTTTCTTTTATGGATTATGGTTCTCATTCGTAATCACCCTTGTTATTTTCTTTAGTGTGATTAGCAGAAGTCCTGGACTTGTCGCAGCCTTTACGATTATCACAACAATTGCCATGAGTATCATCACCAGTTTATTTGGTAAACACTTAACATGGAGTCCAAGCAATATGTCAGGACATATTGAATATGCGATTGTGAGTCAAGAACTGACAAAAGATTTAATGATGACTGGACTAATTACCCTTATTTTAATTGGGATATTAATCGTCGGCGCTCAGCAAATCTTTATCAGAAAAGAGCAAATAAATTAAAAAAATCTCCGTAACATGACGAACCATGTTGCGGAGATTTTTTTATTATCTTACTTTTATGGTCGTTATTTTCTTTAATAGCAACCAGGAAAGTAAGTAGAAGATTAACCCGAGCAATGCCAATTGTCCAAAATAGAGTAAGTTAATATTCTGAAAAACGTCGATAAAGAAGTCAATAATCCATCCTTTAGCCAATCCAATCACGCCAGCTAAAAATATAAGACCAACAACACTGCCACCACCAATGATGCCGTAGCGATAAAATAATAAGCCAACGATAAATAATAATGAAAAACTAAAGAACATGATTGACGTATCAATAGCAAGCCGATGATACCATGTGTCATCCAGAAAATAAGCTAGATGAAGAAATATGAAAGTATCCATTCCCATCAGTTTAGTTAACATGTTAATCAATTCTTGTAGGGTACTACCAATAATCGCCATCGTGAAGGAAAGTCCAAGGAAAAACACACCCAAACTCACCATAATATTTTTCCTTGTCCCACCCATTTTAATCGCGAAGGGTACCCATTCTTTCACACATATAAAACCATAAATGCCACAGTAAATATACATCGGTCCGGTTAAACTATACGTGAAAAATCCTCCTTCAACGTCAATGAGTAAGTAACTAGCAAGCAAACTGAGTACAAGAATACTCATCAAGATGATCCAAAATACTTTCAGTGAAAACTTCATATCCGCAGTATAGAAATACAATAATCCCCTTAGTTGTTTACCCATGTTTACGCCCCCTTTTGTTCCGTTAAATATATCATTAACTCCTGAATTGGTACCCCTTCAACAGCAAGGCCAGACTTTTTCGCATGTTCCATATTTTCATAAATATAGGCGGTCATCATCCCGGCTAATTCTTTTTTATCAATAACTTCCTTGTCTTCAATAAATGCTTCAACTTGTTCAATCGATCCCGATACTGCGCAAGTATTGTGACGTAAAGTATCTGCTTCTTCATGTAGAATCAGTTTTCCTTCTTGTAAAATTAACACTTCTTCAAATAGTAAGCTCACTTCATCAATCAAGTGGGTTGAAAAGATAATGGTTCGTTTCTGTTTTTCATATTCTGATAATAATAGTTCATAAAAACGTTTCCGAGCTGCAGCATCAAGACCTATATAAGGTTCATCAAAAATAGTAATCGGTGCTTTACTAGCAAGCCCGACAATGATACCTAATGCCGATTCCATCCCTTTGGATAATGTTTTTATTGGGGCAGTTAGTTTTAAGTTATATTCTTTGATCAAGTCATTAGCCAATGCTTGATCCCAATTTGGATAGAAATAGCTATAAATCTTGAGAACATTTTTAACGGTTAAATCCTTTTTAAAATTATCGCCCTCTTTAATAAGACAAATCGATTCGGTAATTTTACGATTATCAAATGGTTTTTCATCATTGATTAATACTTCACCCTTTGTTGGCAATAGATGGCCTGAAAGTATTTCCATAAATGTTGTCTTCCCTGCCCCATTCCTGCCAAGTAAACCGTATATTTTTGGATCGTTTAACGTAAATGAAACGCTGTCCAAGGCAGTGTTATCCCCATAACTCTTAGTCAAATTCTTTACCTCAATTTTCAAGTTCATTCCCCTCCCGATAAATCATTTCTACCAATTGTTCATTTGATATTTCTAACTTTTTAGCTTCATCCTTAAGCGGTAATAAATAATGTTCATAAAACTCTTCTTTCCGCTTAGCAAGTAGAATTTGGCGTGCATTTTCTGTTACAAACATACCAATCCCTCTCCGTTTATACAAAATTCCTTCATACACAAGCTCATTGACCCCTTTGGCAGCCGTTGCAGGATTGATGTTAAAGAAAGTCGCAAATTCATTCGTTGACGGAACCCTGTCCCCTGCTTTTAAAGTCTCATTGATGATGGAATCCTCAACATATTCTTTTATTTGGAGATAAATAGGTCTGTTTTCATCTAATTTTTGTGCCATTGTTTATCGCCTCATTCGTTACTTGGTTCATTACTTATGTAACTAACCATACATGTAATAAACCGATTTGTCAAGACCAAAAACAAAAAAATTGTACGCCAAAGCGTACAAAGTAATCGTCTCAAGTGTTTTTGGTGTCCTAAAGGCCATCCAATGGGCTTAATTCAGGTATAATCAGATAGTTTTTTCCGTTCGTATGGATCGTTACATGACCAAAAACAGCTGTTGAATATATTTGTGCCTCGGTTCTTTGTAAATTTTCAATGACTTGTTTGACAGGATGACCGTAACGATTTTTCTTACTATAGGTTAATAACGCTACTTCTGGCTTCACTCGTTCTAGAAAAGCAAGGGAACTACTCGTCTTAGAGCCATGATGGGCTACTTTTAAAAAATCAGCATCAATTATATTACGTTGACTAATTTTTTGTTCTTGTTCTGCTTCTATATCCCCTAAAAATAAAAAAACAATGTCATCATACGTTATTTGCAGGGCTATGGATGATTGATTATTATTTTTAAACGGGCGATGAGCATTCAATATTTTGATCGATAATGACGGATCCAGTTCAATATACGTATTCGCTTTTGCAATCGTCATAGGAATCTTTTGTTTACGGATTTGGTTAATATATTTTGCATAGGTCAAAGTCGCATGAATTCTACCAGAATCAAGAATCTGTTTAACGGCTATGTTTTTCAATACTTCTGGCAAACCACCGATGTGATCAATATGGGGATGGGTGGTAATTAATAAATCGATTGTATGAATATCCTGTTGTTTTATATAGTCAACAACTGTTTTACCTGCTTTTGGTGGTCCCCCATCAATGAGGATTACCTTGTTATGAGGTGTTTTGATTAAAATGCTATCTCCTTGACCTACATCAATGAGATGCACATCCATTTTTTGACCTACTTTAGCACTGACCAGCATTACGGGCATGAACAATATACTGATCAGCGTAACGGAAACTACATATGTGATTAATTTTTTCATTGGCAAACATCCTTTATGACGTGCTCAGTCTGTTAGTTTGCCACAATTTTCATGAACTATGTCAAAGTTTCATCAAAACAATTTTTAAAGGTAAACAGGAAAATCGATTGGCTCGCTTAGTGAAAATATTTTGTACATAAAAAAGCGAAGTCCAATCATTGGACCTCGCTTAATATATTGCCCTATTTCCAG
>CALAMD010000031.1 GCA_937925695.1 uncultured Bacillaceae bacterium
AGTTAAACTGCACGAACTTAAGGCGGATCTTAAAGTTTGTTAACATTGAATCATTTATAATGAGTAATCTATTTTTTAATACGTAAACATGGATACTGTGGAAAATACCCAAATATCCAAATGCATTTTGATTTTTTCGACCAGTCAAACTTGTGATTAGGTCTGGCTTACATAAGAATCTGATATCGAGGGAGGAACGAATATGAATAATAAACTCATTCTCGGATCTTCGTCACCAAGGCGTCAAGAACTGTTACGCCAAGTACATATACCATTTTTAGTGAGAACGACTGATGTTGATGAATCATCTATTCAAGAAACAAATCCTCAAGAGATGGTGAAGCAACTTGCTTTATTAAAAGCTGAGAGTGTTAGGAGGGAAAATCCGAAAGAAGTAGTCCTCACAGCTGACACGATTGTTTGTTTTGAAGATGAAATACTCGGAAAACCAAAAAACAAAGAAGAAGCATTTGAGATGTTGACCATGTTAAGTGGGAAAGAACACGATGTCTTTACTGGTGTATCCATTCAATCGTCAACGGATCAGCAAGTGTTTTTTGAAAAAACAAAGGTAGCATTTTGGCCATTATCACCTGAAGAAATAGAATGGTATATTGCTACAGGAGAACCTTTTGATAAAGCTGGCGCTTATGGTATACAAGGTAGCGGATCTATTTTCGTCAAAAAAATAATTGGTGATTACTTTAATGTAGTCGGATTACCGATTTCACGGGTTGTGAGGGAGCTGCGACGATTTTCAATTTATCCTGAAGCGTAATAGACCAACCATAGTTGGTGAAAATACCGTCAACAAAAAACAAGCTATATATGGAACGACTCCATATGTAGCTTGTTTCGTTATGAAAGCTATTCTACTCTGACAAATAATGTGCGTTTTTCTTATCTTACTTTAAGCATGATAAGCTTCGTCTAATTCTGATAACATGTTATAAACGGCTGCATATGTTTCACATACGTCACCGGGTACCGTGTAGTGATCCGTGATCTCACGCAACTGCTTAAATTCTTCGTCTAGCTTCGGTTTGCCTGTAGTAGATTCAGTTACTTTTGCTTGGATCGTTTCATACAGCTCACGTACTTCAAAGGCTTCTGGATGACTTTTTCCATGGGCCCGGGTAATGGCTGTTGTATATAAATCTAGATCCTCAGCATAGTTTTCTACAATTTCATGAAAATGGACATCTTTTGACATAGTTACAACCCCGCTTTCTTTTCCTTTTACTTAGTTCTCTTAAGCCGATCTTACTTTAGATTTAATTACCGGATAGCCTAAGTCTTCAATGGCCTTTTCAATAGCTTCAATCGTAACAGCTTCAGAATCAAATTCTACTCTCACTTTACTTGAATTAAACATTACTTTTACGCTATCCTTATCGACACCATTTAATCCTTTTACAGCACTCTCAATTTTTTGTAAACAAGATGGACAAGCTAATGATTCTAAATGAATCGTTGCTTTTTGCATAACATACCTCTCCTTTATTTAATAATGGGCTTTGTTTCGCCACTTGCTTTTGTTAATTCTAGTATATCGAATGATGCTTCATAAAAAATTGACCGACATCAAATTTTGAACACTTTTTTCGATAATACCTTTTATCCGGCAAGCTTTTTTCCTCATAACCGGTATGCTAACAATCTCATTCCATTTAAAATAACGGCTAGGATACTTGCTTCATGAACGAGCATACCGATGGTCATGTTCACCCAGTTGCTAAAAATTAAACCAGTTAATAAAATAACAACGACACCGACCGCAATGATGATGTTTTGCCTCATGTTGCGTGCTGTCGCTTTTGTGAGCCCTAATGCATGGGGTAAGCGACTCATGTCAGAGTTCATTAAGACTACATCTGATGTTTCTATGGCCACGTCTGTCCCACTACCCATGGCAATTCCGATATCTGCTAAAGCGAGGGATGGACTGTCATTCACACCATCACCAACAAAGGCAACAATTTGGTCCTCATCTTGAAGTTTTTCAATATAAGCTGATTTATCTTCAGGAAGCATATTGCCATGGGCTTCTGTTAATCCAAGTTCACTCGCAACAAGATCAACAGTTCCTTGGTTATCACCTGATGCTACAACGAGATTTTTTACACCAAGTTTCTTCAATCGTTGTAGATCCTGTTTTACGCCTGGACGGATTTGATCGCGAATTCCCATCAAGACTTTTAATTCTCCATCGACTGCTGTAAGAACAAGGGAGTTACCGTTTTTCTCAAATCGTTCAACATCTTTTCTAACTTCTTCGCTTAACACAACATTTTCTTTTTCCATTAACGCAACGTTACCTACTGCAATCCGATGTCCATCTACTTTGGCGACGATCCCACCACCTTTTACAACTTCAGTTTCTTCAACTGGATAAAAGGTCGTTTCACCTATATCTTTTAACACTGCTTTTGCCAATGGGTGATCTGATTCCCGCTCCACACTGGCTAAATAGCCGAGGGTCTGTTCAATATCTTCACCATAAAATTCTTTTTCTGCGACTTCTGGATTACCCATCGTCAATGTACCTGTTTTATCAAAAACAATCGTATCTACTTTGCTGAAATCGTTAATGACTTCACTACCTTTTAACAGCACACCATTACGAGCACCATTGCCGATACCAGAGACGTTCGAAACCGGAACACCAATCACGAGGGCCCCAGGGCAACCCAACACAAGAACGGTAATCGCGAGGGAGACATTTTGTGTGAACAACCACACAAGGGCGCCGATAATTAAAACCGCAGGCGTATAATATTTGGCAAATCGATCAATAAATCGTTCTGCAGCTGATTTAGAGTCTTGTGCTTCTTCTACTAACTCAATGATCCGACCAAATGTCGTATCTTCGCCAACGCGATCAGCTCGGATTTGAATGGTACCATTTTCTAAAATTGTTCCAGCGAATACTTCAGAGCCAATCGCTTTACTGACCGGTACAGATTCACCAGTAATACTCGCTTCATTAATGTGACCTTCACCAGTTAGGACCGTTCCATCAACAGGAACTTTAGCACCCGTTTTGACGAGCAAAATGTCTCCTTCATCTACGTCATCAACGTCAACTTCCTCAAATTCTCCATTTTCCATTTGCTTCAAGGCACTCTCTGGCGCCAGTTCAGTTAATTCTTTAATAGCTGATCGTGTCTTGTTCAATGTACGCTGTTCTAAGTAAGCACCAAATAAAAATAAGAACGTAACGATAGCCGATTCTTCGTAGTTGCGAATGAGCAATGCCCCAATAACAGCAATTGTAACAAGCACATCAATACTAACGACTTTTACTTTCAATGCCTGATAAGCCTGAATCGCAATTGGTGCAATCCCGAGAATCGAAGCAATGATCAGCGAAACATTGAAAATCATCATATTATCCAAAGCAAAACGTCCAAAAAATCCAAGTACAATTAAAATCGCATTGATTAAAGTGATCTGATTTTTCTTACGTAATATATATCTTTGCATTTTGCATCCCTCCAATTTTCTTTTTACTGTTGACTTTAGTATAGGATGCTTTTAGAAGATAGTAATTGACCTACGTCAAAATTTACGAAAAGATTCACGTTTATTTTGTTTTTAATTAAAAAAATCTGCTGTCGACTAAACCGACAACAGATTGTTATCTAAAGAAAAAAACGAGTAGATCAAATCCATCTACTCGATAAAACTAGGTCCGAATGAATCATAATAGGTCGGACACATGTAAAAAATATTATCTATTTAGTATGTAAAAAAAATTAAAACTATTAACCTTCTACTTTCTTATCAAAGAACAAGTTTAGGTCAGTCTTATCAGTATCATCACTTAGAGCTTGGTGGATGTAATCGTTAAGTTGATTCATTTTTGCCTTTTCAAAAAATGGAACACTAATGTAATATGGTGAACCAGCTTTTTCGATTACTAAAATCGTTTGAATTCCACTTAAGAATACACCTGCGCCTATTAAGAGAAGAATTAATCCACCGATAAAACTTTCACCTAAAGAGGCTAATCCAATTAAAAATATTATGAGTCCAATTATCATTGGCTTAGCTAAGTACTTCGAGGACAACATAGCCCCTGAAATATTTTTTAGAGGAATATTTTGCTGATCCCTTCCTAGTGGAATAAATCCTAGAATTGTGTTAGATAGGTTAGTTTTTACAAATCTAGAATCTACTGCCACCTTTCCTTTGAGCCAAAAGAAAAATAAGCTAATAGAAAATTGAACTTCCTTCATTTTTCCTCCTCCTTATATAAGTATTTTGTACTGCATTTCATACATCATTCTACCCAATCTAAAAATTGGATTCAAATTTATTGACCGATAATTCATATATTTCTTTGACTACCAATAGTTAGTAAACCTGCTAGATTAAGATACTTAGAGGTTTAGTAAATTTATTTTTAAAAAAATTCCGTGATAATCTAAGCCCTACGAAATACTCAGGTAAACTTACCTACAAGAAGAATGAAGGATTCCTATACCAAAAATTTTCGGATACTAACCTTCTTTGCACATCTATTCCACAATCAATACTAAGTTCTATTTACATATGTCTACCTACAATCGCCGTCCAATATCATTTCGTCGATTTTTGATCCCACTCAATCAGCCCTCGATTCATCCAAATTTAGTTCATAAGCTTTCCGTTCACCATCTGGACTTGGATCAACAAAAATTCTCCCTCTGTATGCAAAACCAAATTTCTTAATCAGCCCTTGCGTCCTTACATTTTTTTCGTGCGTATCTATTCTGATATTTTGAAATCCTTGATGATAAGCTAAACTAATAAGGTTTGACATAAAATAACTGGCTAGACCTCTACCTCTAAATTGATCAGAAATGGCAATCCTATGTATCGTTGCATATGGTGCGCTATTATTTTTCCATGAACCATCGAGAATAGTTTCGTAATTTGGATCAGGGTCAGTTAACAATGCAGCCGTTCCGGCAATTTTATCATCAACGTTTAACAAGTGGGCATATCCTTGCTCAATGTCATTCAAGATGATCTGTTCATTCGGATTTCCATTTTGCCATTGCTGGCTACCATCAGCTTTTAGCAATCGCTTGGCTTCGTTAATAATCAACATCATGGCAGGTAAGTCTTCTTTTGTCGCTTTTCTAACATAAATGGTGCTCATATTTTTCCTCTCTCTTTTTATCGTTTATTCTTTGATAACTGTCTTCTATTTTAGGATAGCTATTTTATTTGATTGTGAAAGTCTAAAAAAATTAAATGAAGATTATCATCAGCTTACTTGCTCAATCGAGACATCGTGATCGGTATGGTACTGCACGACTAATATTCTGTAGTCATATCTTCTAATGATATTTTTTCTCATACAATTAGTACCAAGCACTCATACCTCCTTTTACATTATAAACCTGTTCAAATCCTCGTTTTTTCAATATTTTTGCTGCCCTAGCACTTCTCATGCCACTTTGACATATAACAACGACTTCTTTTTGTTTATCCAGCTTGTCCACCTGACTTGGCAAATTAGCCAGTGGTATGTTTTTAAACGGTTTACGATGATTGAGTTGATATTCACTAGGTGTACGAACATCAATAAATTGCACACGCTTGTCGTGAAGTTTATTTTTAGCTTCTTCTACTGTAATATGCGTAATCCCCTTACTTGGCATAAAACGTCGCATTACAAATAAAATGATTAAGATAATAATAATCCATTGCATCATTTCCATCTTGATACCCCCTTTTCCCTCTGACAATAAGGAACGGACCTAGGGCTGATTGACTTTAACGAGTGAACCGAGGACGACGGACGCAAACGAACCATCGCGCTCGTGCAAACAGGTTGACTTTAACGAGTGGAGCGAGGAACCCTGACTACGATCCACATAGAACGGATGGTGGTTGGAAAATTTTGCTCCACAACCTAAACGGCTATAAAGCAGGAATTGCCTTCACTTCCTACGCAGAAACAAGTGAATAGCTAATCATGTCACCACCACCCGATGAGCGTGGATGACAGGAATTATCCTCACGACCTGCTCCAATCCGATTAGTCAAGGAATCGGTCACTACGATCCGTTTATCTACTTTTTACTAATAAATCAACGGCTTCTTTGACCAGGTCTTTTGTGTCTTCTCCTTTCTCGATGTTATCCCGAACGCATTGTTCTAAATTCATACTGACGATTAAACCGATTGTGCGATCAATTCCACTACGGGATGCCGATAATTGGGTAACGACATCTTTACAATCCTTATTTTGTTCAATCATATTGATCACGCCTCTAATTTGACCTTCAATCCTTTTTAATCGATTGATAACCCTCTTATCATATTCCACTTCGTTTTCCTCCTCAAAATCTAACATCGAACGTGATTAGTTAAAATTATACTCGGTTACTATTTTATCTCGACCAGTAACCAAATCATTATAATATTCATAAAGACAAATTCCCAAATATGATCCAGCTATGTTATAAACATTGTCATACCCTAGGTTTTGTAGGGCCATCACCATATTATAACTTCTTTGACCTGAACGACAGTGAATATATACCGGTCGATCTGTTGGAATTTCCTCGAGTCTCTGTCTAAACTCACTTAACGGAATATTGATAGCATTTTTTAAATGACCTGCTTTATATTCCCTTTTTTCGCGGGCATCAATAATAAAAGCATCATTTTCTACCAATTCACGAACCTCGGAAACTTTTACTTCTTTATATCTACCTTGAAGTAAATTGAGTCCTACTAAAGCTGCATGGTTAACAACATCTTTTGCAGTTCCGAGCATTGGTGAATAAGTCAATTCTAGATTTTTTAAATCTTCTAACGTCCCATTCATTGTGATCATAGTAGCAATGACATCAATTCGTTTATCTACATTCCCTTTACCAATAGCTTGGGCTCCTAAAATGCGACCAGTTGGATCTTCATAAACTAACTTAAAGTGGAGTGGATTACTATTTGGCATTAATCCTACTTTATCGCCGGGCATTAAGTAAACATAGTCATACTCTATTCCAGCCTGCTCCGCTTGTTTTACATTAAGTCCTGTTGAAGCTGCATTAAGATCAAATAGGTGAATGGATAATGACCCAATTACACCGATGTTTCTATTTGGAATCCCATACATATGATCAGCAGCTGCCCTAGCTTGTTTCTGGGCTGGACCTGCTAAAGCTAATCTGGTAGGTTTTTGTAACAACCGATGATAAACTTCAATCGCGTCACCAACAGCATAAATATCTTTATCACTCGTTAAATAATTAGCATCAACTTTAATCGCACCAGTCTCACCAATTTCTAAACCAGCATCTTTTGCCAAACTCGTCTCAGGTCTGACACCGATCGCTAAGATGACAGCCTCGGCAGCTATTTTACGACCTGAGTTAGTAATGACATATCCATCAACAATTTCAGCTAACCCATCATTGAGCACGAGTTTAACCCCATGATCAACCATCTCTTTATGAAGAATTTGGGCCATATCATAATCAAAGGGTGCCATCACTTGATCAGCAAATTCAACGAGCGTAACTTTACGCCCGGCTAGTTTAAGATTTTCAGCAACCTCTACTCCGATAAAGCCACCACCAATAACTGCAATATCCTTGATACCTTTTTGAGTAATATAGTTATTAATATTTTCAATATCTACTACATTACGGACTGTAAATACATTTTCATTGTTAATACCTGGCAAATTTGGACGAATCGGTGAAGCACCGGGTGAGAGCACTAATTTATCATAGTTTTCTTCATATGTTTTATTTGTTAACAAATCTTTGACAGTAATTGTTTTTTTATCGCGGTTAATTTTGATCACTTCTTGGTGGATCCTTGCTTCGATATTATATCGATTCTTAAAAGTTTCAGGCGATATTAAAACAAGATCTGCACTATCTTCTACAATGCCACTTAAATGATAAGGCAATGAACAGTTCGAAAATGAAACATGGGGACCTTTTTCAAACATAATGATTTCTGCATCTTCATCTAATCTCCTCACACGGGCAGCAACTGAAGCGCCACCAGCAACCCCACCAACAATCAGTACCTTTTTTCCCATTTTAAAACCTCCTAGCTTATTTCACCTTGCCATGCTTCCATGCCATCAATCACATTTGTAACTTGATAGCCTTGACTAGTTAAAAATTCACAGGCAAGGGAACTTCTACCACCAGAATGACAAACAATATAATAATGAGTATGCTTATCCAGTTGTGCAATCGCATTTGGTAAATTACTTAAGGCAATATGTTTCGCTGCTGGTATTTTCCCGGCAGCAACTTCGATATCTTCCCGAACATCAATAATATGGATGTCATCTCCCTTGTTTACTTTTTCTAATAGTTCTCCTGCGGTAATAGTTTTCATCTCATCATCTCTCCTTTATTTCCAACTTGTTATTGTCTTTTTAGTATGAACAAAGAATTATTTTACATATCGGGAACTTCTCTTTATACCCATTAGGGTATATTTTACATTAATAAATTAGTCGTTCATTCATAACGACCTTTGTTCAACTTATCATTTATTTTACACATTCAATAATATACCCATGGGGGTAAAAAGTCAATGATGTTACACTTTCTAAAAAACACCGATACTGAAAAAAATATAAATTTTTATCGCAATGCTGCGATGCTTTCCGTGTATTAAACGGACAGAAAAAAGAGGCTAGTTTTGTCCTAGCCTCTAAAAGTTACATAGCACGATAGCATCTTGAATCTATTTCAATTTATCAAGATTGCCACCAATTGCCATTACACTTCGGCTCTAGAGATTAATGTAGAAGGCAAAACGCTGCTAATCGCAACCGCGATAGCCATTACACTTCGGCTCTAGATCTTGGTTTATCTTTTTCAAACAATAATATAATCGATGGTAATAACATCCCTCTAACTAAGAATGTATCTATCATGATGCCAATAGCAACGATAAACCCAAAGACAAATAAATCCGTAATTGGCATCGTCATTAGAGCGGCAAAGGTAGCTGCCAAAATAATTCCTGCTGACGAGATGACGCCACCGGTATTTCGTAAAGCAACTTCTAAAGCGTCTTTAAGCTTCCGTTTTTTTCGTTCTTCTTGGAACCGGCTTACAAGAATAATATTATAATCTACTCCTAGAGCCACGAGGAAGATAAAGGCATAAACAGGTGCCCGAGTTGAAATCGCATCATAACCAAACAGGATATCGACTAAGAATATGCCTAATCCTAGTGCAGATATATATGAAAATAGGATCGTTGCAATCATGTAGATTGACATTTTAATCGATCTAGTTAAGAAAAATAATAATACAAGAATCAACAATGTCTCTAAAACTACTATTTTCTTAATATCACCATTATTGACTTGTTGTTCATCAACTAATTTTGCGGTCATTCCAGCATAAGCTAATTCAACCGTTTTGTCGTCAGATAGCTGAAACATCCTATTATCTTCGCGGAATGTTTCTAAGAATTCAATTGCTTCGATACTATATGGGTTTTCCGTCAATGAAACGGTAATTTTACCATGTTCTCCGTCTTCGGTTAATCCCGATGGACGAGCTGAACCAATCTGTTCTTGCTCAGATAAAAAGGTTGAAATTTCTTGCAAATCTTCCTGCGTTAAATCATCACCAGTAACAAGGACAGTTGTTTGAGCTAAATCACCCTTATTGAATTTGTCCTCGACAATTTCAAAACCTACTCGGGAAGGTAAATCTTCTGGGAAGCTTTTTACAGCGTTAAATTCATACTCTAAATTAAATATGTTCAGAGCTGTCACTACTAGAAAAATAACTACCGTTAAACCAACCATCACCGGTTTTCCTACAACAAATTTAGCAATTGGGCCCCAAATACCATGTTTGACTTTCTTTCCTTCCCCATATTTGGGTACTTTCGGCCAAAATGCTTTACGGCCAAATAAAGCGAATAACGCTGGTATTAGGGTAACCGAAGCAATCATAATGAAAACTAAAGCTGTGCCAAATACCGGTGCAAAGTTTTGGTAATCACGGAAATCAGCAAAGTATAAAATAATCATCGCTGCAAAAACCGTGCCCCCAGCAAATAATACCGGTTTTGCCGTTGCACGCATGGCTACTTTCATTGCTTCATATTTGTCTTCATAGTTATGTAGTTCTTCACGATAACGAGAGAATACAAACATTGAATAATCCGTAACCGCTGCAAATAATAAAATACTCATAATCGATGTAGTTGCGTTATTGATTTCCAGTCCATTCGCACCCAATATAGCAACCGTTTGGTTAACAACTTGATAGACTATTCCTGTGGCGAATAAAGGAATAATCGCTAATAATGGCGAACGGTAAATGACAATCAATAAGACTAAGATAATACCAATGGTTGCGAACAATAAATTTAAATCAGCGGATTCAAATAGCTTGACTGTATCTCCTGAAATACCCGCTGGTCCGGTAATATAGAACTTCGTGTTAAATGCTTCAGCAAGTTCTGTACCTATTTCCATTGTTTCATCATTGATCTTGGCATAATCTGCATTTCCTAAACCAGCTTCAAGATTCATCGGAACGATCATTGTTGTGTTATCTTCTGATAGAAACGCAGTTAATACTTGAGGAGGAAATAATGAAATATCAACGATTTCCTCTATTCCATCAATATTTGCTTCCTTAATTCCCTCAATAATACTCACAACGTCTTCTATAACTAATTCTCCATCTTCTTTATGAAACACATAAATTCCCGGTGTTCCTTGATCATTAGGAAAATACTCATCTAGTTTATTTTGGGCAATAATGGATTCCGCATCATCAGGCAATGACTGAAAGTTTGTAACTTTATAATCGCCTAAACGTGGTCCAGCACTTAGTCCAATCATTAATACGAGCCATAGAGCGACTGTTATCCATGCTCCCTTTTTTGTTGCTACTTTATCTGTTAATAATCTTAATCCCTTCATTTCTTTCCTCCTGATCGCTTATCTCTTTATTTTATTACTTGTAGACTGCTTAATTTATTTCAAACTGTATTTTCATCACAGTATCATCAAACAAGCCGTAAGCCAACTACAACAATAATAACTATTCCTAGTAAAGTTGAAATAAAGAGAAAATTAGCATACATTTTTGTCAATTCTGCGAGGGATCGCTCTTTCTTTAATGATATACCTTGCAATTTTTTTGTTAGTCTCACACTGTAAATGGATACGAAAATAATTGTTAGTAAAATAATTAATCCACCACCCTGCTCCATGATGGTGATATATAACGGCATTGAGTCTCGATTGAATTGTAAAACCATATAAACGCCAGATAATAAAATGAGAACTAAACTAGGCAGAACGCCCATCATCACCCATTTTTGTATTTGCTTCATAACCGGAGCAAAATCTGCTAGTTTCTTCTCATCTTTTGCTAAACTTTTTAAAATAAATCCTAGTGCAATAAATGAACCTAGCCAAACCGCAACCCCTGAAACATGGAGAATATAGCTTATTGAATACATTATTGACACACCCCCCTCATTTTCTACTACACTAGGATCAATCATAGCAAGCGTATATGAACAAAATGTTAACAAACATAATGTTCTCTATAATCAGGAATAAGATATCGTTTCATGTTTAACTGATTGGCAGTTTAAATGAAAAAGTCGAACCTTTACCAGGTTTTGTCTCAACATTCACATCTGTTTCATGCAGATCCAAAATAGATTTGACAATGGCTAATCCTAGCCCTGCTCCTGATTTACTTGATCGTGCCTCGTCTGCCTTATAGAATCTTCGCCAGATCAAATCTAATTGGTGGTCTTCAATCCCAATCCCATAATCTTTTATTTTCACATTGACATATTGTCCTTCTTCAATAAGTTCGATATCAATATACGTATTTTTATTGGAAAATTGTATGGCATTATGGATTAGGTTTACAATTACCTGTTCAATCCGCTCCTTATCTGCATAGACTTTGAAATGACGATCAGCATGTAGCCGTATCTGTATATTTTTATCATGCAAATGAGGTTCAAACTTATCAATAATGGTGTTAATTTGTTCAGTTAAATTATATTTGGTTCGCAATATTTGCTGATGGCCTTCTTCTAGGCGATTCATATCCAACGTATCATTGACAAGTTTTATCATTCTTTCGGTCTCATCTTTCATTAATCCAAAATAATAGTGTTGTCTGTTATTTGGTATCGTCCCATCCATTAAAGCAATGATAAAACCCTTGATCGAAGTCAAAGGTGATCTCAACTCATGGGACACATTAGAGATATATTGTTTTCTTGTCGTCTCTAAATCATTCAGTTCCTTTGCCATATTGTTAAAGGACTTTGCTAATTGACCAATTTCATCATTTAACTCGTATTGAACGGTTTTAGAAAAGTCACCTTTTGCATAGTCCTTTGCAATCTCACTCATGTCTCTTAACGGTGCTGTTATTTTTTTTGACATAAACCAAATGATTATCCCGGCAAATATGATTGCAATCAGAAATGTAAGTAAAATCATCCAGATAACCCGTTGATATTCATGGCCTAATTGATGAAAAATCATCACCATAATTGGCTGATCCACTTCATTTATTTGCGTACTGAGCTTGTTGGCAATTGTATAACGTAGCTGTCCGTCCTCAATACTTCCTTCCGCCACTACATCACCTAATTGGATCTGCTTTAATATATTGTCTGGTATAGGAATAAATAAGTCATTTTGATCTAATTTCGGTCCAAAAATGAGTTTACCTGTCTCATCGAGCAAATAAATATGATAGCCTGGTTGATGAAGGGTATTACCTAATACTTCAGCAACTTCCCTTTCGCTCCAATTGAATTGCTGCTGATGATTCAGTTGTTCTTCAACCTGTAAATAGTGATGTTGATAAATTGCATCATATTCGTCGTAAAGATGTAAGTGAAACAGATAAAAAAAGACGCCAATGAATAATAGAAATGACAGGACAATAATAAAAGCATAGCTCAAAAACATTCTTGAAAAGATGGAATTCTTCTTAAACATCTGTATTCTCCTCGAACCGATATCCGACTCCTCGAATCGTCGAAATTGACCAGTCTGCCCGATGACTAGCTAATTTATCTCGAATCCGTTTAATATGCACATCGACAGTACGAGGATCGCCAGTAAAATCGTAGCCCCAGATACGATCCAATAACTGCTGTCGCGTAAGAACCTTGTTTGGATTCATTGCCAAATAATAAAACAATTCCATTTCTTTCGGGGCCATCAGTACTTCTTCTTGATTGATTAAGACACGATACTCCCTCATATGGATTTCAATATTATCAAATTGTAATTTATCATTTTCACTATCTGATAAGATGGTACGACGTAGTACCGTCTTAACACGAGCAGTCAATTCATTTGGATCAAAGGGTTTCACAATATAATCATCCGCTCCAATATCTAAGCCATTTATAATGTCATAGGTCTCACCTTTACCTGTAAGCATAATAATCGGCACATGTTTATCCTCTAAACGAATCGCTTTACACACCTCCCAGCCATTCATTTTCGGCAACATAATATCGAGAATAATGCAATCTGGCGACTCTTGGTAAAATAGATCTAATCCTGCTTCACCATCGGTAGCGAAGGAAGAAGCAAACCCCATTTTATCCATATATAACCGAATAAGCTCGACAATATTTTCATCATCTTCAATGATTAGTATTTTTAT
>CALAMD010000032.1 GCA_937925695.1 uncultured Bacillaceae bacterium
CTTGTCCAATTGTATTTTATCTTCTATGGGTTTCCGATGCTACCTGTTGTTGGGAGTTTCTTAACATTTAGTCCGTTTATGAGTGGCGTCATTGCCCTCGGTGTTCACTTTAGTACCTATATTAGTGAAGTCTATCGTTCGGGTATCGAAAGCATCGATAAAGGTCAATGGGAAGCTTCTAAGGCATTAAACTTTTCAACTAGAAAGAAGTGGACCCAAATCATTTTCCCTCAAGCTATACCGCCAATCGTGCCCATGTTAGGTAATTATTTGATCATTCTCTTTAAAGAAGTACCGCTCGCATCAACTATTGGTGTATTAGGGATACTACAATTAGCGAATAACTATGGTGCTAAAACATTCAATTATGTTGAACCATATACAATCGTAGCGCTATTATTCTTAATTTTAAGCTATCCTTCTGCTTTGCTCATAAAAAAACTGGAGAAAAAGCTAAATCGAAAATTTGATAAAAATACTATTTTAAGAGAAACTAATAATAGTCTAAGGGGGATAAAATATGGCTAAACCTATTGTTCAATATAAAGATGTCTATAAATCATTTGGAGATGTTGACGTATTAAAAGGTATTAATTTAGACATTATGCCGAATGAAAAAGTAGCGATCATTGGGCCAAGTGGATCGGGAAAGACAACGATTATCCGGATGCTTATGACACTTGAAGAGCCGACCTCAGGAGCGATTTATGTTGATGGGGAAAATTTATGGCAAATGGAGAAAAATGGCGTTCTGGTTCCGGCCAATGAAAAACATTTACGAAAAATCCGTGGTAAAATCGGGATGGTTTTCCAACACTTTAACTTGTTTCCACATATGACCATCCTGGAAAATTGTATGACAGCCCCGATTCACGTACAAAAAGTGGATAAAGAGACTGCTAAACAACGGGCGATCGAAATGTTAAATAAAGTTGGTTTAGGTGACAGGTTGGATCATTACCCGAACCAATTATCCGGAGGACAAAAGCAACGGGTTGCGATGGCACGAGCATTGGTCATGAAACCAAAAATCATGCTCTTTGATGAAGTGACCTCAGCCCTTGATCCCGAACTCGTAGGTGAAGTATTAGAAGTCATCCGTGAGATTGCGAAGGAAGACGACATGGCGATGGTTCTTGTTACTCATGAAATGGACTTCGCTTTAGACATTGCTGATCGGGTCGTCTTTCTCGATGAAGGTGTTATTGCCGAAAGTGGCGATCCCCATGAAGTACTAGAACACTCTGAGAACGAACGCTTACAAAGCTTTTTAAGCCGGTTTAGAAAATAAGATTAAAAAAAAGCATTGATCAATCAATATGAAATTGGTCAATGCTTCTTTAAATTGGTCCTACTCATCTTCCCCAATAATTCTCACTTCTCGCTCAAGTGTCACACCAAATTTTTCTTTCACTTTTTGCTGAACATAATGAATTAAAGCAATATAGTCTTTTGCTGTACAATTGTCCTTGTTAATAATAAATCCTGCATGTTTGCGTGATACTTCCGCACCACCAATTTGCTTACCTTGTAAACCACTATCTTGAATAAGTTTGCCTGCATAATATCCTGGTGGGCGTTTAAAAACACTGCCACAGGAAGGGTACTCTAACGGCTGTTTTGATTCACGTTTATACGTTAAGTCATCCATGACTGCTTTGATATCATCGTAATTCCCCTCAGCAAGCTGAAAAGTGGCTTCTAAGACAATATATCCGTGATCGGGAATATTACTTGTGCGATATGATAAATCCAATTCCTCTGCCTGAAGCGTTATGATATTGCCATCACGATCTGCAACAACGGTTGATTCTAATACATCTTTGATTTCGCCGCCATAGGCACCAGCATTCATATATAATGCCCCACCTACTGAACCGGGAATTCCACACGCAAACTCAAGTCCTGTTAATTCATGTTTTAACGCTTTTCTTGAGACATGAATAATTTCCGCACCAGCTTGGGCAACAAGCTTTGTTCCTGTGACATGCATCCCATTTAATTTCGCTAAATTCATTACAATGCCACGAATACCACCGTCTCTGATGATTAAATTTGAACCATTACCTAGCAATGTAAAAGGTATTTGTTCACGATTAGCAAACTGAATAATTTGCTGGACTTGCTCATACGTTTCTGGTGTTACAAAAAAATCAGCTTTACCACCTAAACGAGTATACGTATATTCTTTTAACGGTTGATCGACAACAATATTGTTTGTCGAAACCATATCTACTAATTGAAGATATATTTCATGATGAGTTCTCAACTGAATCCATCCTTTTGCTGTTCATAATAAAAACCTTACTTGTTATCTATATCTATTTCATTATAAATTATTGCTCGTTTGCTTACCAGAATTTTTACAAACGAGAAAGTGTGAATGATCTTTTTATGTAAATTCACGAAACAATTGTAACATATTATATGCGATAAAAAACAATTGGTACATTAGCCTAATCAAAAAAAGACCAAACATGGCGTAAAATAAACCCATGTTTGGTCAAAGAATGAATTATAGGTTCTTCTCAATATCTGCTTCTTCTCTTAACTGGGATAATTGTTCCTCAACATATTCATACTTCTTTTGGTTGATCAATTCTGTTTTCAGGTACTCAGCAACTTCCTCCAATTCTGGAAAATCTTCTTCCTCACCTTTCAGTTCCTGATACAATTCCTCAACTTCGTCATTAGACACTTCAATTTCAGGCATTGTCTCAGTTACATATTTTTCATATAAAAGTGAAAAGTGAAGTTGTTCTTTGAATTCCTCTTCAGTAATTTGGTTAACTTCTAAAAAGCTAACGAATTGTTCAGTCGTTACTTCATCTTTGATAGACTTAAACTCTTCATCAAGTTCTTCTGTCGTTACCGATACTTCTTTTTGTTCAGCATCTTGCTTCAGCAGTTCCTGGTCAATCAACATTTCTAATGTTTGTTCTTTAAGAGCTTCTAAGTCACTTATATCTTGACGATACTGGTGTAAGCGAATTTTGTTTTGTACATATAGGGAATTATATTGTTCACCCATTATTTCAGTTTCATTAATCGTTAACACAATTTCATCATCATCAACTAGTTCTTCATCGGAAAACTCAACCGTTTCTACTTCAGACTCATTATTATTTTCTGTCTCATTTTCACTGCTACCACAGGCTACTAATAGCCCTAGCATCAATAACAGGCTAAAAATTAATAAACTCTTCCTCATCGTCATCAGATCCTTCTGCCATAGATAATCTTATATATATCCTGTTCATCAATCGCTATCATATACGAATTAACGGTTTTGCTAAAAACCTTAATTACCATTTACAGCTATTAAAAACTAGCTAGTAAGTTCACTATTCACTTTAGTATAGTTTGCTAATCTAAGCAATTAATAAAGCCTTGATACAAAAATAAAGTAAGAGTTACCTATACAAATGAGGTTTCTCTTACTTTAGATTGAATACTTTCCTAACTGAAAAGCCAATATTTGATTATCCTATTAAAAGTTTTTTACTCAAAACTTTCGTTAATTTCAGCAACCATCTCAGATACAGAAATGAGTCCACCACCAGATAAATACCAAAAATCAGGATCTAAGTAATAAATACGATCATTTTGATAGGCTGACGTGTTTTGAACCAGCTTATTTTCGACAAGAGTTTGTGCTGAAGATTTTCCATCAACCGCTGCTGTACGATCAATTACATAAATAATATCCGGATTCTGTTCAAGCACATATTCAAATGAGATCGTTTGTCCATGGGTTGATGCTTCAATATTGTCATCCACTGCTTTAACCCCGAACACATCATGAATCAATCCAAATCTTGAATTTGGACCATATGCATTTATGTTATCATCATTTACTAATAGGATAAGGGCCTCTTCTTCGCTTGTTGATGTTTTTTCTTGCAATGAGGAAATTGACTGTTCAATTTCTTCATAGGCTTTCGCAACTTCAGCTTCTTTATCAAATATCTTACCGATCATGTTTAGGTTTTCCTTAAAAGATTCCATGTAGCGTGACGTGTCCACGGCAAGATAAACTGTCGGTGCCAGTTCTGATAATTGGTCATATAATGTGGATTGACGACCAGAAATAATAATTAAGTCAGGATCTATCTCGGAAATTTTTTCAAAGTCCGGCTCCTTTAAAGAACCGACATTTTCATAATCACTTGACTCATATTTTTCTAGATATGCAGGAATATTACCTTGTGGCACACCAACAACCTCAATGCCTAACTTGTCCAATGTATCTAAAGAACCAAAATCAAAGACGACGATTTTTTCTGGATTAACAGGCACATCCGTTTCACCTAGTTCATGATTGATGGTGATCGTTGGACCAGTATCACCAGTATTAGATGATTGCTCGGGTGTTTGACAAGCTATCACACCCATTGCAAGGATTATCATCATCACAAATCCAAAGAGCTTTTTCATTGAACTATCCCCTTAATCAAAATAGAAACAGATTCGTTGGTTATTAATATTTTCAACCTTAAAATCCATGTCATAAATATCCTTTAACACACATTCATCAATGACATCACATGTGCGTCCTTGTTTAACAATTCGACCATCTTTCAAGGCAACAATATGATCTGAATAACAGGAAGCAAAGTTAATATCATGAATAACGAGTATAATCGTCTTACCGAGTTCATCAACTAAGCGTCTTAATGTTTTCATAATTTGTACAGCGTGACGCATATCTAAATTATTTAAAGGCTCATCTAGTAAAATATATTCTGTGTCCTGAGCTAATACCATGGCAATATGGGCCCGTTGGCGTTGGCCACCACTCAGCTCGTCTAAATATCTATCTTGCAGATCTTGTAACTCCATATAGTCAATCGCTTCATCAACCTTTTGCCAATCTTCCTTCTTCAATCTTCCTTTTGAGTGAGGAAAACGACCAAAGGAAACTAACTCGCGAACAGTGATTTTTAAATTGACAGCATTGGACTGTTTCAAAATAGAAATCTTTTTTGATAAATCATCGCTCTTTGTTTTCCTTATATTTTTACCATCTATCGTAATCTCACCACTATCACTAGCGAGTAGGCGACTAATCATGGAAATCAATGTACTTTTTCCTGCACCATTTGGACCGATAAACGAAGTAATCGTCCCTTTTTCGATCGTCAACGAAATATCTTCGATGACTTTCTTCTCAGCAAACGACTTTGAAACACGTTTTAGAGTTACCATGATCGATTCTCCTTTAATAAAAGATATATAAAATAAACGCCACCGATAAAATTAATGATGACACTAATTGTTGTTTGAAAAGTGAATACTTTCTCGACAATAAATTGGCCACCAATTAAGGCAATCACACTGATTAACATAGAACCTAAAATAAGATAAAAATGACGATAGGTTTTAAATAATTGATAAGCTAGATTGACAACAAGTAAGCCTAAAAATGTGATTGGTCCGATTAATGCTGTCGCAACTGATGTTAAAATCGCTACGACTATTAATAAATGCTTCACGACCTGATCATAGGGAACACCTAAGTTAATGGCTTGGTCTTTCCCAAGGGCTAATACGTCCAGGTACCGATAAAAACGCAAGAAATATAAAATAGTTAAACCAATAATGATCATCGAGAGATAAACAAGATCCTCGTTTACATTGTTGATACTTGCAAACATTCGATCTTGAGCGACCATAAACTCATTTGGATCAATTAATACTTGCATAAATGAAGTAAAACTATCAAAAAAAGTACCTAAAACGATGCCAATAAGTAGCAGAAAATATATGTTGTTATTTTCACCTTTAAACAAGAAATGATAGATCAAAAAAGCAAATAAGATCATGAACAAGATCGATAATAAAAAATTCAAATGGCTATCCATCATCACAAGGGACCTAGAGCCAAACATAAAAATAATCGAAACTTGAATTAGTAAATATAAAGAATCTAGCCCCATTACACTTGGCGTTAAAATACGGTTATGGGTAATCGTCATAAAGATTGTTGTCGAAAAAGCAATTGCACCGCCGGTTAACATGATGACTAACACTTTAATAACTCTTCTTGGCAGTATATAGGCAATATTCCCAGTTAAATCATAAAAAATATAGAGCATAGCAAGCGAGATAGCGATAATCGATAGAACAATGATTTTACGCCTATAAACCATATTTTTTTCTCCTTAAGAGCAAATAAATAAAAATTGTACTACCGATTACACCAACTGTTAAGCTGATGGGTATCTCATAGGGATAGATAATAATGCGACCAATGATATCACATACTAACAAAAAGATAGCTCCTAATAATGCTGTATGTATCAGATTTCGCTTTAAATGATCGCCTCGATAAATTGAAACAATATTTGGAATAATTAAACCTAAAAAAGGAATCACGCCAATCGTTAAAACGACGGAAGCTGTTACTAAAGCAACAATGATTAATCCTAGATTGACAACTTGACGATAATTAAGTCCTAAATTTTTTGAAAAATCTTCACCCATTCCTGCTATCGTAAATCTATTGGCAAAAGCATAAGCAATGACTAAGATTGGCAGGCTGACATACATCAACTCATAATTGCCACTCATAATCATTGAAAAGTCCCCTTGCATCCAGGAAGCCATATTTTGAATGAAGTCATATCGATAGGCAATAAAAGTTGCAATTGAACTAATGATATTACCAAACATTAAGCCGATTAAAGGAATAAAAATTGCATCCTTAAACTTCACTCGATCTAAAATTCTCATAAAAATAATGGTTCCTGCTAAAGCAAATATAAAGGCAACAATCATTTTGGGCAGAGGACTTGCTGTTGTAAAAACAATAAGAGAAACAAGTATACCTAATCTTGCAGCATCCATCGTACCTGCCGTTGTTGGCGATACGAATTTATTTTGACTGAGCTGCTGCATAATTAAACCACATACGCTGATGCTCATGCCTGCAATTAAAATACTGATTAGCCGTGGGATCCGACTAATCAATAATATTTGGATTTGCATTTCATCGAATGCAAACAAATCCACTATTGATATATGAGAAACGCCAATGAATAACGATGCGATAGATAACACAATTAGTGCAATCAGTAAATAACGAATTCTCATTCAAAATGTCCTCTTCTACGCACTTAATAATCATTATTAAATTCTACTCGTTCTAATTAATAATGATATTCATTATCAATTAGAACTTTGACTTGAGTATATCACATTATAATATAGCAGGCAATTACATTTACAAAAAAACGAACAAACTATTATGAAATAGCATGTTCGTTTATTTTCAATTTCCTCATATGCCATTATTCAATTTTCCGGCACCCATCACTATCACAATAATAGGTCAAATTAGACTGTTTCACTGAGAACTCTTGGAGATTATGATCACATTCCTCTTGCCAAACTTTATGAAGGACATCGATAAAAACTTCTATTGGTTGGATACCAGACATAGCATACATCTCATTAAAAACAAAAAAAGGAACTGTCGATATCCCTAGTTCTTCCGCTTGTTCTTCGTCGCATCGTACTTTTTTTGTAAATTTGCATGTTTGTAAAATCAATTCAGCTTGCAGAGGATCAAGACCAGCTTTTGAGGCAAGGTCGATTAATATATCATGATCACTAATATTCAATCCTTTAAAGAAAAAGGCATTGAATAATATATTCACAAATTTATTCCCTTTTTGTTGTTGATAGGCATATTTCATAAGCCGATGGGCATCAAAGGTATTGAGAAATGGGAGTGTATTCATATCGAAGGTTACATTACCATCTGCTGTTTGAGTTTGCAAATGAGTGAGTAGGTCGTTGCTACTTGTATTGGATAGGTGATGTTGATCAATTTGGTCTTCAATATATTCAAGAATACGCTGATAGTCATTTTCATGATGTCTGGCGTCTATTTCATAGCTACGATATTGAATAAAAATCTTATCTTTATGTGGGAATTGGTCTATAGCTGTTTCTAATCTCTGTTTGCCAAGGTAACAAAACGGGCAGATAAAATCTGTCCATATTTCTATTTTCATTTTTAACACCCCGTTCTAAAAATATTTTAGCACAATCGAATCTTGCATAGATACTGTTGTGCTTATAATGAGGGGAGATTAATGAAGGTTCTTTTTATCATGAACATATTTTCCATACGCTGGAACAGCTACTTGATCAAAATGACTAATCAACCGGGTTAAACCAATCTGAAATTCTTCACCATACATTGCTGGTCCATGCCCAGGAATGACAGTTTGTATAGGGAGGGAGGCGAGTTTTTCGACAGATTGACGAGCTAAATCCCAATCAGTTGTCAAATATCGAGGTGGACCATTTACTTCTGCTTTTTGCATCATAACATTATAAAAAGAATCCTGGCGAACTGTTATTAAAGCATCCCCTGAAATTAACAAGCCATCTTGCTCTCGAAATAATGCGATATGACCTGGCGAATGACCAGGCGTATGCACCCAACGCCAATCAGGTAAGTATGGAACTTCACCATGGTCTGGTATGGCTAATACATGATCTCCTAGGTTTATGGGTTTTGTTGGAAATATAGACGATATTTTTGCGATCAATCCGCCTTCAACAGTATGATCTGGATCGGGATAGCTTTGTTTTCCCGTTAAGAAAGGTAGTTCTAATGAATGAGCATAAACGGGAATTTTCCATTCTTTTACAATATCAATTAATCCACCTACATGATCAAAGTGTCCATGTGTTAAAATCACTGCTTTCGGTTTGATGCCTTCACCGAAGCGCTCCGTAGCATTTGCAATTATTTTTTTACTACCATAGGGTAAACCCGCATCAACTAATATCCAGTCTTGGTTACTTGGATGGCCAATAAAAATAACATTGGCTATTTGATCTGTATAATAAAATACATCATCTATCACTTCTTCACCCAAATGATTCCTGAACGATGTCATCGGAATAAATTTGTAATCTTCACCATACTCGATCCGTTTGTCCACGATTGTTCCCTCCTTCCCATCTATTCTTGGCTATTTTTCATATTTTAAACAGGTTCCTTATTGCCACATTCAAAATCGGGATCGTAAACAGCAAAAAACCACACTCGAAATGAGTGTGGTCCAGTTTGGTTATATATAACGCTATTACTTATCCATCTCTAACAAAGATTTCCCCATGATATTCACTCTATTTGTTTGCTTTAATTCTGCAATTGATTTTACGCCGATACCAAACATCGTCATTTTTAATTCTAGTTCAATTTGCTCCATCATTTGGATCACTGATTCTGTTGTTTCCGTAGCAGCTTTCAGTAATTGGCGTGCGTAGCCGATTAAATCTGCGCCAATCGTAATTGCTTTGGCTGCATCTAACCCTGTCTTCATCCCACCACTTGCTACGATTGGTACGTTTGGTAAATGACTTCTTACTGAAACAATGCAATCCTTTGTTGGAATCCCCCAGTTATTAAAGGCTTCAGCAGCCGCTTTTCGTAGAGGATCTTTTGAACGCAACTTTTCGACTTGACTCCAAGATGTGCCACCAGCGCCAGCTACATCAATATAAGCAATGCCAACGTCGTGTAATTTTTTGGCCACCGTTCCATCAATGCCAAAACCTACCTCTTTAACACCAACTGGTACATCTAACTGACGACATACTTCTTCTATTTTGGGCAGTAAATTTTCGAAATTTAAATCGCCACCATCTTGAACAACTTCTTGCAAGCTGTTTAAATGGAGAACGAGCGAATCTGCTTCGGTTCGCTCAACAATTTGTTGGCATTCACTGGCTCCATAGCCATAATTTAATTGAACTGCTCCCAAATTAGCAATTAGCGGTACAGACGGTGCGTACTTGCGAATTAAAAAGGATTCTTCATGGGCATCACTTTCCAATAACGCTCTTGTAGAACCAAGTCCAATTGCCCAGCCTTTCTTCTCTGCTGCTTTTGCTAAGTTCATATTAATTGTCGTCGCTAAATCAGAGCCACCCGTCATGGAACTAACTAGAAATGGTGCCTCTAAAGGTTTGTTTAAAAATTGAGTGCTGATATCAATATCATGAAAATTAATTTCCGGTAATGCATTATGTATGAATGAGATTCCTTCTAAACCAGTTGTTTTATTAACCCCTTCAACATTTTCCATTAAACAGAGACGAATATGTTCTGTTTTTCTAACATTGATGTCTTGTTCCAAATCTCATCACGCCCTTTCATCAGTTTACGATTTCCGTACAGCTGATATAGTAATATTTATCATCATAACAAAAATATACGCTGAAGTAATGGGAAAACTATTCCAACCTATTTGATAAACTTTAAGTTGTAGTCATAGACAATATGCTATAAAAAAAAGCAACGTCAAACGTTGCTTCGACAAATATGTGATGATTCATGATTTTTAATTTCGCTAACAAATTAACGATGATTCATTTCATTAGGTTCTGGCAGTTTTCGTTCATTTCTGTTTAATGCTTTGATCTGATTCATCTCTTCAAATGTTAACTGAAAGTCAAATACATCCAGATTTTCTTTCATCCGAGATGGGGTTACTGTTTTTGGAATGACAATAGATTCTTCCTGTAAATGCCAACGAATGACCACTTGGGCTGGGGTTTTATTGTATCGCGCAGCCATTTCTGTGATTACTGGATCTTCTAACAGTTCACCACCTTGGAAGAGAGGGCTATAGGATTCAATATAGATCTGATGTTCTTGGCAAAACTTTTTTAATTCACGTTGTTGTAAATATGGATGACATTCTACTTGATTTACGACAGGTGTCACTTCACATTCGCTAAAAATACGTTGTAGGTGTTCGATGTTAAAGTTGCTTACACCAATTGCCCTTACAAGACCTTCTTCATATAGTTTTTCTAGTGCCTGAAATGTTTCAACATATTGATCATATGCAGGCTGGGGCCAATGAATAAGATATAAATCAATATAGTCTAATTGAAGTTCTTTTAAACTATTTTCAAAGGACCTTAACGTATTGTCATAACCTTGATAAGAATTTCTAACTTTCGTCGTAACAAATATTTCTTCCCTAGGTATTTGGCTGGCAGCGATTGCATCACCAACCCCTTTTTCATTCCGATATGCCCCTGCGGTATCAATTAATCGATAGCCAATGTCAAGGGCCTCTGATACAACTTCTGTCACCTCTTCATTCGGTATTCGCCAGACGCCAAGACCTAGCTGAGGCATTTTCACACCATTATTTAATGTGACATAATTCATCCAATCACTCCCTGATAAATATTTTTTATTTGTTATGAAGTTCATCAGATGAAGATAAGCAGAATACAGTAGCTTATGTTGTAACTTCCTAATATTGTAACCGCTTCCTTTTTATGAGTATGAAAAATATGATTATATTAATTTTACCATAGATAGATGATATGTAAAAAATGTCCATCGTTAGGAGTCATAAAGAGTAGCAACGATTCATGAAGAAAAACAACCCTAGACCAAATAGCATTTTAGCGGCTCTCTCTATTCGACAACTCAATATAAAAGTGGTCGACTTATTATTGTACAAACAGTTATTTTAGTAAATTTGTGATAAAATCTACATCATGGAGGGATCATTGTGAAACAACAGTTAATCGATCGTTTGATTAAATATGCAAAAGTTGACACCCAATCAGATGAAAATAGTCAAACAACACCTTCAACTCCTGGTCAAATGGAATTAGCTCATATATTAGTTGAAGAGTTAAAACAAATTGGGATGACTGAAGTCTCGGTAGATGAAAATGGTTATGTAATGGCCACACTTCCAGCTAACACAGCAAAAGAAGTGCCAACAATTGGCTTTTTGGCTCATTTAGATACAGCCACAGAAATGACGGGTAAAAATGTCAACCCTCAAGTTTGGGAAGATTATGATGGCAAAGAGTTAGTATTAAATGAACAATTGAATGTCGTCTTATCACCAACAGACTTTCCAGAGTTAGCCAATTATAAAGGACATACATTGGTTACGACGGATGGGACAACCTTACTAGGTGCTGACAATAAAGCTGGCATTGCTGAAATTATGACAGCGATGGCCTACCTTATAGAACATCCTGAGATTGAACACGGTAAAATCCGAATTGCCTTTACCCCTGATGAGGAAATCGGTCGTGGGCCCCATAAATTTGATGTAGATAAGTTTAACGCAGATTTTGCCTATACGGTTGACGGCGGTCCTTTAGGTGAATTACAATATGAAAGCTTTAATGCTGCCGTAGCGAAAGTAAACTTTAAAGGTAACAGTGTCCATCCTGGGACAGCGAAAAACAAATTAATTAATGCAAATAAATTAGCGACAGAATTTATTAATAAATTTCCCGTTCAAGAAGCACCTGAACATACGGAAAAATATGAAGGCTTTTATCATTTAATTTCAATCACTGGTCACGTAGAGCAAGCTGAGGTTGTTTATATCATCAGAGATTTTGATCGTCAACATTTTGAAGATCGAAAAGCGACCATTGAAAGGTACGCTAAAGAAATGGCCGAAAAATATGGCGAGGATGCCATACAAGTCGAAATTACTGATCAATATTACAATATGCGAGAGAAAATTGAACCGGTCATAGAGATTGTCGACATCGCTAAACAGGCAATGAAAAACTTAGATATTGAGCCGGTTATCGAGCCGATTCGTGGTGGAACAGATGGTTCTCAACTATCATATATGGGCTTACCAACACCAAATATCTTTACCGGTGGCGAAAACTTTCACGGTAAATTTGAATATATTTCTGCCGACAATATGGTAAAGGCTACAAATGTAATCATCGAAATCTGTAAATTAACCGCCCTTGAGGCAGACAGATTTACTAAGAGCACTTGATATATATCACGTGCTCTTTTTATATTTCAGCTGTATTTCTACAAGTTTTTCGCTATTGGCCAACGACAAGTAATATTAAATTGTTCATCATCAATGAGAACTGAAATATCCCCATTCATTTTCTCCATTAAACTTTTAACGATCGATAACCCTAATCCTCGATGTTCTTGCCTTGTTTGATCAATTGTATAAAACCGTTCAAACAACATTTCAGGGTCAATTCTTTCAATCCCTGGATGTTCATGTTTATTTCTAATTGTTAACAATGCCTTTTCTGAGGACTGTTTTAGCTCAACATATACCTCCTTAGTAGCATGTTGTAAGGCATTGAGCATGAGGTTTTCTATCACTCTTTTTAAGGCATGTAAATCGGTGAAAATAGCAATTCTCTGATCACTCATCTTCACGATGGGTTCTTTATTTCCTTCCTGAAATTGATCATAGTAAGACATAAGAACTTCTTTGAGCAGGCTGTTTAAATGAATTTTTTCCACATGTAATGGATAATCATCTGCATCTACCGTAGATAAAGCAAAAAAATTATTAATCAAAGATTGTAAATGTGCAGTTCTTTTTTTCAAAATGGTTAAGTATTGCTCATATTGCTCATCCGTTGATACATGATGTTTTTCCAGTAATTCTAAATATCCGATTATAGCAGTTAAAGGGGTTCTTAAGTCATGGGACATACTAGCAATAGTAGCTTTTAATTCACGTTCAATCCGCAATTTTTCAGCATGTTTTTCTTTTTGCTTTTCGATTTGTTCATTGATGAGAATTGCCAATTCTTCAACTTGCCGATCTGAAGATGTCATATGCACTTTCTGGTTGGCATGTTTTGTTAATTGGTCAATTAATGTATGTATTTTTCGCCGCAATAGAATATAGCGGATGAGGAAAATAATTGCACAAAGACTTGCAAATATAATGATTAAATAAATCAATTTCCTCATCCTTTCTTCATTATGAAATATCTTTTCTTTGTAAAACAAATAAGCCAGAAATGATGAAAATGATAGCTGTGCATAAAGGTATCATTGTTAATTCGACAACATTGGCTAGACTCAAATTATTAACATCCAATGTGGAATACCGATAATAAACCACATAGTTTTGTATTTTTTCTGCTAAAGCATATTTATAAGATAACATTCGTAGCCCAGCACCTGCGATGAAGTAAAAACCAATAGACAACAATAAGCCGACACCTGTTCCTCGAGGAATGACTGAGAAAAACATGACAATAGCAGCAAAAGCGATGATAAATAGCCATGATAGTAGCAGCATTTGTAAGGTCCTAAACAACAGATCGCTATCTGGCCATACCCCTATTTCAAAAAACAATGCACCAAAGATGGCAAAGGATATGGCGAACAGTAAAACGAGCATAATTGACCCGGAAACAAATGTGATCAGCTTGGAAAAATATATTTTTGACCGTTGATAACCGATCGAGACTAAATTTTTAATCGTCCCATTTGCATGCTCGCCCGTTATGAAATATACCCCAAGGACACTCGTTAACACCACCGTTAAAAATAAATCTGGTGAATAAATTGACTCAATGAACAATTTGATACCGCTAATTGGATAGGCTTCAGTTGCCTCATCATGGATTTCAACTTTTACGCCAGTGTCAGCAAACATCCCTTGATGATCTAGATACTGTAGTAACACAAGGAGGAAAGTTAGACCAATAATAATAAACGACAATATCCACAAGACTTTATTACGCATTAATTTATACCATTCAGCACGGAGGAGATTATTCATTTGAAGATTCCCCCTTTACTAGGCTGGTAAAATAATCTTCTAATGTGTCCCGATGTGGGGTTATTTGTTCCAGTTGCAATCCATTCTCCATCAATACTTTTGATACAAGTTTCGACTCCTGTAGATGACTATACAATTTTATTTTTCCGTCAGGGAGTACCTCATATTGCAACGTATGTAGCTTACTTTCGAGTACAGTTACCGCTCGTGCCGTATTGTCTACTTCAATTAATAAATGGGCGCGACATTTTTCATCTAATTCTTTCGCAGTCAATTGCTCAATTAATTTTCCTTGATGAATGAATCCATAACTTGTCGCTATTTGATGTACTTCACTGAGAATATGACTTGATATTAAAATGGTAACGCCATAATCTTGATTGATTTGTCTTAGTAATTCTCGAATTTCAATAACACCAATTGGATCTAACCCATTGATCGGTTCATCTAACAGTAATAGTTCAGGCTCACATAACATAGCAATTGCGATACCAAGACGCTGTTTCATCCCGAGGGAAAACGACTTTACTTTTTTGTTGCTTGTTTCAGCTAAACCAACTTGTTTGAGAACTTTATCGATACACGCTTTTCCTGGTACGCCTCTTTGTAACCGAATCACTTCTAAATTTTGCCTGGCTGTCAGGTGGGGGAAAAATGCCGGGTGCTCAATTAAGGTACCAATTTTCTGGCGTGCTTCGTTTAATTGCTTATCATCTTGCGAGCCGAATAAATGAATCGTTCCTGAAGTTGGATAAGTAAGTCCAGCTATCAATCGTATACAAGTTGATTTACCGGCTCCATTTAAACCGATAAAACCATAAATATCGCCTTTGTGTATTTTCATATTAACCTGATCAACTACATTTTCATTTCGATACCGTTTAGATAGATTCATGGTTTGTAAAACATATTCACTCATCGCCATACCTCCTTTTCAACAATAAGTATGGCAGTCGTTTCATAACAACTTCTAAAAAAATCCTTAAGAAAAACTTAAATTTACCCTTTTAATCGATAACCCATTCCCCAAATCGTTTCAAAGTAAGTTTCCTTAGGATTTGCCTTAGCCAATTTTGATCTTAAATGACTCATATGTACATTAACCGTATTATCATCCCCGTAGTAATCAACACCCCATATACTTTCAAAAATATTTTCCTTCGTATACATTTTCTTTGGTGAAGACAGGAAAAGTTTTAAGATTTTATATTCCCGAGCAGTTAATGGAACCGGTTTTTGGTTCACCATCACCTGTTTCGTATCTAAGTCTATGACAATATCTTTAAAGGTTAATTGATTTTTTCGTTCTGTACGTCGATAGCGTCTAAGTTGCGCTTCTATTCGAGCGATGACTTCGTCGGGATGAAAAGGTTTGGTTATATAGTCATCAGCACCGCTTCGTAACATATTAACTTTAGTCAAGTGGCCTTCCTTAGCAGAGATAACAATAATCGGAACATCGGATTTATCTCTGATGAATGGTATTAAATCTTCACCTGATTTTCCTGGTAACATTAAATCTAATAAAATGACATCCCATTCCTTTTGGTCCACATATAACATTGCTTCCGTGCCAGAATATGCCCCTTGGGATCGATAATTTGCCTGGTCTATCATCTGACACAACAAACGGTTAATATCTTCATCATCCTCAACAACTAAAATATTGATGTCAGAGGTCATCCACCTTTTCCTCCTCTAGCGCTATAGCAAATCAGCATTTCCTGAATAACAAATTCCTTAATAATCTTATGAATGAAAAGGAATCTATCTATGATTAAATATGAAAAGATAGATTCCTCCTCATCATTTAGGCAAAGTTCTTTAAATACCAATCTTTTGCTGCCCCCATCTCTTTACGGGTAAGTTGGTGCCCATCATCTTCCCAATGCACATGAACATTTGCATTCGCTTTGGTAAACATCGCCGCTAATTCTTTCGTTTCCTGAGCTGGACAGAGCGGATCATTTTTTCCTGCACCAATAAATATTGGTACGTCTTGCAAGTTAGGTAGATCCACACCCCGTCTTGGCACCATTGGATGTAGTAAAATGGCACCCTTTAATGCGTCCTGGTAGTGAAATAATAAACTACTAGCAATATTGGCACCATTAGAGTAACCAATTGCGACAACATTTCTACGATTAAATTCATGTTTTTCAGCCATTTGATCAATAAATTGATTTAATTCCTTTGTTCGAAAAAGAAGATCTTCCTCATCAAAAACACCTTCAGCTAACCGACGAAAAAAACGTGGCATACCTTGCTCTAACACATTCCCCCGAACGCTAAGCACTGATGCAGTTGAATCAATTTCTTCAGCTAAGGGTATGAGATCCTTTTCCGTTCCACCCGTCCCATGTAACAGCAACATAATAGGCTTTTCCTCATCACCTTGTTTAAAAATATGTTGCAATCTAACCCCTCCATCCTTTTTTAATCGGACATCTATCATGGGTAGCATTTTATATTACCTTTTATTGTAAATGAATGGTCAACGGTTAGCAATCGCTTACATGAAATTTCTTAAACGAATATTTTCCTTTACAATAAAAATGGGTAGACTATCTTGTTAGCAAGAGTCTACCCTTTATGAGCTTATAATCTTATTATGTGATGTTGATCAGAATAAGGGCCTTTATTTAGCCTCAAATGGTTAAAATCTACTGGCTCCATGCTGGTGACTGGTACATTTTCGACACAGTTGCGTCTAATGAGCGTTGCATTCGTTGTTTATATGCTTCAGATATTTCATCACTTAATAAAAATTGTTCAATTGGTAAAATACGATACGTATATTTGCTGTCCCCTTCGAATTTATGACGATAGACCCACGTAGGTACATACTCAACATGTTCAATCGTCGTTTCATTCGTTTGCTCATTTTTACGAATATCAATATTTACAATAACACCGTCTTCTGTTAATTGACGATCTTCACCTAATGTTTCCATCCGTTGATTGGAAATGAAGTTGCCCATGGAATAAATCACAAAGGTTTCCTGTTCAGCTGTCTCAATGACCTCTGATCTTTGGATGACGTGAGGATGGCTTCCTAAAATTAAATCGACACCTTCTTCAGCCATCATATAAGCATACTCAACTTGTTTTTCATTAGGCTCTTCCATATATTCAGTGCCCCAGTGCATGTAAGCAATGATAAAATCCGCTCCAAGGTCTTTGGCACTTTGAATATCCCGGATAATATGATCTTTTTCCATCATATTCAGCATAGCATGTAATTCATCAGGTGGATATTGATCACCAATGCCGTTAGTGCTTTCCGTATACGATAGGATCGCTAACTTAATACCTTTAACATCTTTGAGCAATACTCGTGTGTCAGGTACTTCGGCATAGGTTCCGACTGTATCGATTCCTTTTTCATTAATCGTATTGACTGTCCGTTTTAGCCCATCTCTTCCTGTATCTAAGCTATGATTATTAGCGGTTGTTAGCACATCAATGCCTGCATATTTTATCGCATCTATCACTTCATCAGGCGAATTAAATGCAGGGTAACCTGCGTATTCACGGGATGGACCAGCGGTTGTTGTTTCAAAATTAGCAATGGCAAGATCTGCTTCACTTAAAATAGGTCGTACATCTTCAAACATCGGTTTAAAATCATATGTTCCTGTCTGGTCATCGTAGGCGCTCGTAATTTGCGTAGAATGCACCATGATGTCACCCGCTGCGGCAATCCGAATGTCAATATAGGTTTCTTCTGGTTCAGGTTCATTTTCCTGTGTATCATTAGAAAACTCTTCATTCGTTGGTTCTTGATTTTCTACAATTGAGTTTTGCGTATCTTCATCCTTCAAGTTCTCATCATCTGTTTGTGTATCTTTCATACATCCTGCTAACATCATCGTCAAACCGAGCAACATAACTAATGCAAAAATAGATAAAACGGATGTTAAGCGATGTTGTTTATTCTGCATGGACCCCATGAATAATTCCCTCTTTCTCTAAAAACTCTTCATAAGTAAGGCCACTTTCATAAACTCTTGTTGCCAAATCAACACCTAAATAGCGGATATGCCACGGTTCATAAACATAACCGGTAATCTCTTCCATTCCTTCTGGGTAACGGATAATAAAACCAAATTCATGGGCATGGTCACTTAACCATTTTCCTTCTTCGGTTTCCCCAAATGCTTCTTCAAGCTGGAAATTAACACTTTCACTCGTTACATCCATCACTAAGCCCGTTTGATGCTCACTATGGCCAGGTTGAGCACTAAAGCGGTTAGCAGCTTCTTCCCCGTGTTGTTCAGCATAACTATTAAACAAATAAACTTGAGTTTGATAGGAACGATAACCTGAACGAGCATATAAGTGAATACCAGATTCTTTGGCAACAGTGAACATTTCCTTTAACGCATCAGCTGCTTCTTTTCTTAATTGATTCACTTCTGGATTTTCCAATATAGTAGGAACTTCTACTGTTACGAGATCATCCGGAACATAATTTTCATCAAGACTAAAATGCTTATTCACTAAAACTGCGATACTGTCATCTTTAAAAACGTCAATGACAAGCTCATCGTCTATTTGTTCATGATGATTCTGTTCCATATCATCCTGATTGTCTGCATCATGATTCGTCGTCTCATCTTTTTGGTCCTCTTGATTGTTCTCGAGAACATCTTCTACGTCATTATTCTCAGCCTGATGATTATTCGTGTTCTCATTTGGCTGATTATTTGTTGCAACATGATTACATGCCACTAACATAACTAAACTGATACTTATCCATATCATACGTATCCACATGCTTTGTCTCATTTGTTTCAATCCTCATCCCATATTTAAAAATCATTCTATATTTTACATGAAAAAAAGGTGTATGAACACTACCTTTTTTTACAAATCAATTTTAAAATGGCTTTAAAATCATTAATGCAATAATGATTAGAAAAACAATATTTGTTAATCTTTCATAGAAAAATAGTGCTTTCGCTTTTTCATCATATTCTTTCGGTATTTCTTCACCTTGGTGTGTTTTTAACATCTGTTTAATCGGTGCGGACTTTGGTTTGAGGACGAGGGATCCTGCTATTAAGACGAGCAAAAACAAACCGAGACTAATCACATACCAACCTCGTGTGAACAAAAATGGTTTCATAAAGCCCATGATTAAACCTGACACAAGAAGTAAAGTTCCACCAATCATCGTAAACATATGCAATTGATCACGAATTTTAAAAGCATGTCTTAGTTCAGTCATATTGTTGGCATTTTTTACGACAAAAATCATAAAAAAACCAGGACCTAGCCCTAAAATCGCGGAAAATATATGAACAAAAACTAAAAAATCATAAAAGGACATGAAATAACCTCCACTTTCATTTACCTTTATCCATCCTATCATAATCTCATCAATTTTTTATGGTTAACTTCAACATTATCATGACTTTTCTCTTATCAATTCCCTACATATCTATCTAGTATATGATCTACACGTAGTCCATATGTTTCACCAAAAATATTTAAATGAACGAGTAGATAATATAATTGATATAGAGGTTTAACTTCTTCATAATAATCTTCTATTGGGAGGATTTGTTGATATGCATCATAAAACACTGAAGAAAAACCGCCGAATAATTCAGTAAAAGCAAGCTCAAAATGACGATCACCATATAAAAAAGATGGGTCAATCACATATGGCGTACCTCCTGGTCCAACCAACCAATTGCCACCCCATAAATCGCCATGTAGGTAGGAGGGCATCACTTGTTGAGGAATCCAGCGATCGAGTTGCAGGATGAGCTTTTCTAATTGTGTTCTTCTTTTTCGTGGCATACGATTCCGTTTAATTCCCTCATTAAGTTGTGACAATAATCGTTTTTCTCGGTAATAATCAAGCCAATGATCATACAGTTGATTAGGTTGAGGTAATAAGCCAATATATGTGTCTCGATCAAAGCCATGCTTTTTGCCAGTATGTTGGTGCAAACGGGCCATTTGTTGCCCTAATTCTTTTTCAGTATCTACCCTTTCCTCTCCATCCACCCATTCAAGTAAAAGATAGGATGAACCAACTTGGTCAGAAAAACTCAATACTTTTGGAACAGAAATCGTCTTCGTTTCACCGATTAATGCTAATCCTAGTTTTTCCAAAGCAAAAAACTGTTTGGGTGCCTGTTGATGAAATTTTAAAAAGTATTCGTCCTGTTTTGTCTTTATATAATAGCTCTCATTAATTGAACCACCATATACTCTTTTCATTTGTAGAATCGGATAATTATCTCCCACAGACATTAAAATATTACTGATAAATGTTTTCATAATAAACACCCTTAAATAAAAAATAGGCTTCCTATTAATAATTAGAAACATCTTTTAATAGAAGCCTTTATTATTATTCTACCGTTTATTGTTGATTTTTCCAAAGTCGCATTGGATTTTCTTGATCTGGTGTTAACGGCATCTGTTCTAATACTAGTTTTCTTTCTTGACGGGTTTTTTTCAAATCGTCATAAATCATCCGCGATGCACCTAATCCTACTTGGGCAGCATCGTCAATTGACAAACAATAGTAGCCTTTGGTAATCCCTGACATATACATTGCCGTTAGACACATTGGACAAGGTTCACCACTTGCGTACATGATGTATCCTGATAAATCTAGGGTTTGCAATTTCTCTTGCGCTCGGCGAATCGCTAACAATTCAGCGTGGCCACTTATATCATGCTTTTTATGTAGCTCATTAACACCTTCTGAAATAATTTGACCGTCCTTGACGAGAACAGCTCCAAACGGGTCACCGCCATTTCGCACGTTTTCGATCGCCAATTCAACAGCTCGACGCATGAATTGATCCATCTTTCATCCCCCATTCTAAACGCTTATTGTTCTATGTATTATCATAGCATCACGAGCAACCGACACCAAAATATATTATTCATAGTTTATTTTCATATCACCAGGTTTAATCCAGCCTTTTTTTCTAAACCAGGCTGCAATTAGAAGAGAAATAATAGCTGGACCAATTATATGCAGTAAAATCACACTCCAAAATACCGACCATGAAAATCCCATCGCTTCAAAAGTCATGATTTGACCAACAAGCCCACTCGTCCCCATTCCTGCCCCAGCTGGATTACTCGTTAATTCAAGCCAGACGGTGCCAAGAGGGGCTAATACAGCGCCAGCGATTGTTGGTGGTATGATAATGATTGGTTTTTTTAAAATATTTGGTACTTGTAACATCGATGTGCCAATTCCTTGAGCTAACCAACCACCTAAACCATTATCCCGATAACTAATCGTAGCAAAGCCAATCATTTGGGCCGCACAACCAATGGTTGCTGCACCAGCAGCTAATCCATCGAGAGAAAGCATTAACGCAATCGCAACACTCGAAATCGGTGCTGTGAGTGCCCAGCCCATAAGCACGGCAACAATGATCCCCATAATAAGTGGCTGTTGCGTCGTGGACCAGTTAATAATTTCACCAAACCAAATCATAAAGGTATTTAACGGCGGACCAATAAATAGCCCAGTTAAGAAACCAGCTACTATCGTTACCAGTGGTGTTAAAATAATGTCTAATCGGGTTTCTTTATAGATCATTTTACCGAACTCAGTTGCGATCACTGCACTTAAATAACTACCAACAGGTCCCCCTAATTCAGCACCGAAGGCACCAGCGAATAATGCTGAAAACAAAACTAATGGTGGTGCTTTTAAGCCATAAGAAATCGCCACGCCTATCGCTCCACCCATAATTTTATTGTCCATGGCAAAACTACCCATCTCTATGAGGCCATCTGCCAATGTAGGCGAGAAATTTATGACAATTTGTTCGCCAACTGTTTTAATAATCAACCCAATAATCAATGAAGAGAACAAACCTAAAGCCATATAACTAAAAGCGGTAATAACATAATCTTTAATCGAAAGTGTAATTCCTTTCCGTTGCAAAAATTTTTTCATTAACTTCCACTCCATTTTGTGATTTCATTCACATATAGGTTATCATAAATCTCATCCATTACTATGACTGACACTACTTTTAATTGCAAGTATTTTTTGAAAATATATTTATTTGCTGATAAAGATTCATAACCCTATTTGTTATAGGTGATGTTTTATTAATGCATTTTTATTATTTTTATAAAAAGGCCTTGACAGATGATCATGTTTCTTTTAATATTGTCTTTAATCAAAAAATTAACACAAGTTGCGATGATGAAGAGGAGTAATCTTAAATTGTCTCCTAAAGAGAGCTAGTGGTCGGTGTAAACTAGCGAGACGTTTAAGGTGAATGGACTTCTGAGCACCAAACCGAACCAGCTTTGTAGTAGGCTTTGGCGAAAACACCAATCGTTACCTGGTGACATATGAAATTTTTTCATATGGCTAAAGTGAGTTATCGATAGATAACTAATAAAGGTGGCACCACGGAATCCTCGTCCTTTGCGGATGAAGGATTTTTTGTTTTGGATCATAATCATTGGTGCTAGAAGAACAACTAAAGCATATTCATTGTTTTTAATTAATAAAATAGAATAAAGCCTAAATCGTTGCGTAAGACGAGTAAGCTTTTATAAAGCATGATAGAGAGCTAGGAATTGGTGGAATCCTGGTATGCGGTTAAAAGCTGAATGGCCTTACAAGAGGTTTCTGGAACTGCTAGTTAGCAAAGTATAGAAACACGGTCTCCACCGTTATTTGGATAGGATATCGGAATAGAATTTGTCTACACCAAATTCATTCCCGTATCTGAACGAGATGGAAAGTCATTGAATGCTTTCCAACAGAGGTGGCACCGCGGTATGATCGCCCTCTACAGAACACATATTTACGTGTTCGTAGAGGGCGTTTTTTTATATGTTTACTAAAAATATCAAGGAGGTTGTCAAATAATGCGTCTAGAACAAAAAGAAATACCATATAAAATGTTAACGATCCCAGCAGATACACTTACACCGATACGGATTTTTCAACAGCTAAATGGAAAGAAAAAATTTTTGTTAGAAAGTTCATTTACCCATGAAAAGAAAGGAAAGTTTTCCTATATCGGGGTAGACCCGTTCCAAGAGATTATCGGCCATCAACACACCACGACCATCATTGAACATCTAACGCAACAAACAAAACATATAAATCAACATGCCTTAACTTATCTTCGGAACCAATTTCCTATGATCGAGGTGGATATACCACTTCCATTCTTTGGAGGAGCGATTGGATATATTGGCTATGATGCGATCAAACATTATGTCAACGTTGGTCATGAACTACCGGATGAATTAAACATGCCAGATCTGCATTTAATGGTCTACGATCAGTTAATTGTTTATGAGCATACCCGGGAAAGAGTTTACTTGATTGCCTTAAATATGCACGATGAAGATGAAACCACATTAGATAGAAAATTAGAACAAATGAAAAAGTTACTATATCAAGATATAACTAATAGTCCGATTGAGCCGATAAAGACAACTTTTACAGCAACTATGTCTAAGGAAACGTTTATCGAAAAAGTGAAGACAGCGAAGCAACATATTCACAATGGTGAGGTAGAACAAATAGTTGTATCCAAGCGGATGCAAGCCCCTTTTACGGGGGATCCATTGTCTTATTATCGGCGATTGAGAATGAACAATCCTTCACCATATATGTTTTATATTGACTTTACCGATTATTTGATTATTGGTACATCGCCAGAGAGTTTAATCCAAACAACAGGCGATCAGGTCGTCACCAACCCAATTGGTGGCACACGACATCGAGGTAAAACGCTAGAAGAAGATGAAATGCTCATGAAAGAATTACTAGCTGATCCGAAAGAACGGTCTGAACATCAAATGCTTGTTGAATTAAGTAAGCATGATTTGCAGAAAGTCTGCCAACAGGACAGCATAACCGTGCCAATGTATATGGAAATAGAAAAATATCAACATGTCATGCATCTTGTCGCTGAAGTCCATGGAACGTTAAAAGACGGGAAGAACAGCATTGATGCCTTAATAGCTGTCTTACCAGCCGGCACTATATCTGGCACACCTAAAATTCGTGCCATGGAGCTACTTAACGAAATCGAAGAGACAAAACGGGGCTTTTATAGTGGTGGTATCGGATATCTGTCCTTCAACCACGACTTAAATTTTGCCTTAGCGATTCGCTCGTTGATTATCAAAGATGACGTTGCCTATTTACAAACGGGAGCGGGTATTGTTGCCGATTCAGATCCTGAAAAAGAATATGACGAAACATTACACAAAGCGCGTTCCCTCATGGAAGTAAATGAAATGACAGATTAAATACCCTGCTGAGTTATGAAGTGTAGATCCCTTTTTAGTATATTGATTATTCATACTTTTCTAAGTCTAAAATTTATAAAAAATTTTTGAAAGGAGCTTCGTTATGAAAAAGTATCTTGAAAGGTTAATGAATCGTGAAGACTTATCGATTGAAGAAATTAAAGATGCCATCAATTGCTGTTTTGCAGACGACATAACGAATACAGAAATTTCTGCCTTTTTAACTGGACTACGTATTAAAGGCGAAACGACAGATGAAATTACCGGTATTGTTGAAGTCATTCGGGCCCAATCTGATCTTAATTCAATTGAGCTAACTAATGTGATGGACAATTGTGGTACAGGTGGCGACCAATCCTACAGCTTCAATATTAGTACAACAGCTGCTTTCGTCATTGCCGGCGCCGGAATAAAGGTTGCCAAACATGGTAATCGGAGTATCTCAAGTAAAACGGGCAGTGCAGATGTATTAGAGGAACTCGGTGTTTCCCTTACATTTACGAAAGAGCATATTGAAGAATTGCTTACTGAGAACAATATCGCTTTTCTCTTCGCCCCCCATGTTCATACTAAGCTAAAACACTTTATGCAAGTACGAAAAGAGCTAGGATTACCGACAATTTTTAATCAAATTGGCCCATTAACAAACCCAATTGATCTAGATAGTCAATTAATCGGGGTCTACCATCCAGATATGTTACCTAAAATGGGTAAGGTGCTGCGAAAACTAGGTAGAAAACGAGCCATTATCGTGAATGGTGCTGGCAGAATGGATGAGGCATCCCTCGCCGGTGAAAACAAAGTTGTGTTATTAGCAGACGGAAAAATAACTGCTTTTTCAATTCATCCCGAAGAAGTTAATTTACCAGTATATAGCAATGATGCGATTCGGGGCGGGAGCGCCCGAGATAATGCTCAAATTTTACTACAGGTCCTCAAAGGAACAAAAGGACCTCATCGAGATACCGTCTTATTCAATGCCGGATTAGCTTTATACGCTAACGGGATAGCCGATACGATTCTCACTGGCATTGATTTAGCTAGAGAAAGTATCGATTCCGGTGCAGCCATGGAAAAATTACAAAAATTAATTGACTATAGTAAAAAAATAACGAGCAAGGTGATCTAAATGACCATATTAGCAAAAATCATTAAAGAAAAGGAAAAAGAAGTAGCTAGATTACAAGGACAGACGTTTGCGTTGTCCAATTTAAAAAAAGTCCCCTCAGTCAAACAGTTATTTAAACAAGAGCAAATCAATATCATTGCTGAAATAAAACGCGCATCTCCTTCCAAAGGAACGATTAATCAAGCTGTTGATCCTGTAAAACAGGCGCAACGTTATGAAACTTTAGGTGCTACAGCTATATCCGTATTAACTGATCAACCCTTTTTTAACGGCTCGATGGAAGACTTAAAAGCAGTTAGAGAAGCAGTCAACCTACCTATTCTCTGTAAAGATTTCATGATTGATCCGATTCAAATCGATCAAGCAAAAGCTGCAGGCGCAAATATCATTTTACTTATTGTCGGTGCTTTAGATGGTGATCAGCTCACGTCACTCTATCACTATGCCAAAGACCAAGAATTAGACGTGCTCGTTGAAGTTCATGATGAATATGAAATGGAACGAGCGCTTAAGTTAGGTGCAGAAATTATCGGTATTAATAATCGCGACTTAAAAACATTTACCGTTGATTTAACGACAACTGCAAAACTAGCAAACATGGTTACAGATCCAAATATTACGTTAGTCAGTGAAAGTGGTATCCGAACAAAAGCAGACGTCATTCAGGTTGCCAAGGCCGGAGCAAAGGCTATCTTAGTCGGCGAAACATTGATGCGCGCTGATGATTTATCCACTACTTTTAAGGAACTGATGATTCCATTTACAGAGAAAGAGGTTTAGTCGTCATGCAAGTAAAAATATGTGGGATTCAAACAGTAGAAGCCGCTCAAATAGCTGCTGATGCTGGTGCTGACTATATTGGTTTTGTATTTGCACCAAGCAAGCGTAAGATTTCACCAAAAAAAGCTGCCATGATTGTTAAGCAAATCGACAGTCCCGTTAAAAAGGTTGGTGTATTTGTCAATGAAGCACCTGAAAACATCAATCGAATTGCTCGTGAAGTTGGATTGGATATCATTCAACTACATGGTGACGAATTACCATCTATCGTTAATCAGCTCGCCTATCCAACGATTAAAGCATATTCGATTGATCAAGTGATAGGAATGGATAATATACCTTTTCCAAGTAACTATTTGTTAATTGATAGTCCACCTACGATTTACCGAGGTGGTAGCGGGAAAATTTTTGATTGGCAGCTAGCAAAGGAACTACCCATTCCTTCTCACCGACTCATCTTAGCTGGTGGACTCACGCCAGAAAATGTTCAACAAGCCATTGCTACAGTACAGCCAGCCTGTGTTGATGTGTCCAGTGGCGTAGAAACTAACGGTGAAAAAGATCATGAAAAAATAATACAGTTTATTGCAAATGCGAAAGGATGATTGATGTGACAGCATATCACTTACCAGACGAATCAGGGAGATTTGGAAAATTTGGTGGCAGATTCGTTCCCGAACTTCTTATGCCAGCTTTACTTGAATTAGAATCTGCCTATGAGGAAGCTATCCAAGACCCGTCATTCATGAAGGAATTAAAATATTATTTAACCCAATATGTCGGTCGCGAAACACCGCTTTATTATGCGCGCAACTTAACTAAGACGCTTGGCGGCCCACATATTTACTTAAAACGGGAAGATTTAAATCATACCGGAGCACATAAAATTAATAACACCATCGGCCAAGCATTGCTAGCCTTAAGAATGGGAAAGAAAAAAATCGTTGCTGAAACAGGGGCCGGCCAACATGGCGTGGCAACCGCTACTGTTTGTGCCCTACTTGGTTTAGAATGTGTCATTTTTATGGGTGAAGTAGACGTTCAAAGACAAAAATTAAATGTGTTTCGGATGGAACTGTTAGGCGCAAAAGTAAAAAGTGTTGCTCAAGGAAGTGGCACGTTAAAAGACGCGGTAAATGAAGCATTACGTTATTGGGTTACCCATGTTAATGACACACATTATATTTTAGGATCTGTTGTCGGCCCCCATCCCTTCCCAAAAATAGTTCGTGATTTTCAATCCGTAATCGGCCAAGAAACAAAACAACAAATCCTTGATCAAACCGGAGCCTTACCTGATGCGATTATTGCCTGCGTCGGTGGTGGTAGCAATGCGATGGGGATGTTTTATCCCTTTGTAGAAGATGAACAAGTACAGTTATTCGGCGTTGAAGCAGGTGGTAAAGGCATTCACACGAATAAACATGCAGCCACATTAACAGCAGGAGAAGTAGGTGTTTTACACGGAACCATGACCCATTTGTTGCAAGATCAACACGGTCAAATTCAACCGACTCACTCAATTTCTGCTGGTCTCGACTATCCCGGTGTTGGACCTGAACATAGTCATTTACATGATACAGACCGGGTAACCTATACATCGATTACCGATCAAGAAGCCCTTGATGCTTTTACCTTATTATCAAAAACCGAAGGCATCATTCCAGCATTAGAAAGTGCCCATGCCGTCGCTTATGCCATCAAACATGCGAAGCAAATGTCAACAGAGGAAACTTTAGTTGTCTGCTTATCCGGTCGAGGCGATAAAGACGTAGAACAAGTAAAAGATGTATTGGAGGCGCATATAGATGGGAATTGACAATATTAATCGAGCATTACAAACAAAAAAATTAGCTAAGCAAAATATCTTTGTCCCCTATATCATGGCTGGTGATGGCGGATTGGATAAATTAGAAAGACAAATTTCTTTTCTCGAAGAATGTGGCGTGACAGCCATTGAGCTAGGCATCCCCTTTTCAGATCCTGTTGCCGATGGTCCTACCGTACAAGCTGCCGGTGAACGGGCTTTAGCTCATGGAACAACATTAGCTGGCGTGCTCGCCTTATTACGCCAAACAAAAGTAAAACGCAACGTACCAATTATTTTAATGACTTATTTTAATCCTGTTTATATTTATGGTATCGAACGATTTACCCTTGAATGCCTTGAAGCAGGTGTAGATGGCGTGATCATTCCTGATCTGCCTTTAGAAGAAGAACATATTGTTGATCAAACATTTAAAGATCATTCACTAGCATTGATAAGACTTGTCGCTTTAACTAGTACACCAGAACGGATTGATGAAATGATGAAGCGTGCTGAAGGATTCCTTTATGCTGTCTCCGTCACTGGTACAACCGGGGCGAGATCAGCCCATGACGAAAGTGTGTTTACCTATTTAGCTGATTTGAAGAAAAAGAGTCCTGTCCCAGTTTTAGCCGGTTTTGGTATATCTTCCCCTGAACAAGCCAAAGCACTTAGTCGAGCATGTGACGGGGTGATTGTCGGCAGTAAAATTGTTGATTTACTCCATCAAGGCCGATATGAGGAACTAAAATTATTTATTGAGCATAGTCTATAAATCTTCTATTATCATCCTGCCTACAGACTTCATCTAACGGGCAGGATTTCTTTTCTATGGGAAAAATGTAAAAATATTCTTTACTTTTGAAGTTTAATTGGTTACGATATGAATACACACAACTGCATATCTTCAATAACACTAGGGGAGCTTATCATTAGGCTGAGAAGAACAATTGTTCTGACCCTTTGCACCCGAACTAGATAATACTAGCGTGGGGAAGTGTAGTCATGATTAATCATTAATCATTTATCTTAATTATAAATGACTGCATTTCCTGATGAATGCAGTTTTTTTGTTGTCAATTTTTTAAGGAGGTAATCATAATGGAAAAAGCTTGTGGAACAAGCAAAATTGCTGGTGTCAGTTTTTCCCTGCATCCGATGAGTGATGACTTTGTTTCTCTCATCACCAATGCGTTAAATGAAGTGGATACATCAAAAGTTTGGCTAGAAACCGACGATGTTACGACTACCATTCGTGGCAAACTATCCCACATATTTGATGTATCAAAAGCCATGTTTCTTCACGTAGCAAAAACAGGTGTCCATGTAGCATTTCAAGCCACTTACTCATTAGGATGTCCAGGGGATTCTAAAGGAGATGCCTATATGGATGTAGACGATGAACTTTTGAATGTCAGCAAATTTCAATCTGTAAAACAACCGGTTGCAGCTAAATTTTCGCTATATCCCCTTGGCGGTGGCGATTATATGGATATCATTTATGAACAAATTGATGCGATGAAAGAATTTGTTGAGGTAACAAGTGCCCACTACTCAACACGTTTACACGGTGACACCCATGATATCTTTACTGGTTTAGAAAAAGTATTCCGAGCAACAGTCGAAGGTGGATCAAGTCATACAGTGATGACTGTATCCATTTCTGCTAATAGCCCTTCTCATCAATAAAAAAATGGTTTTAAGCCTTCAAGTAGGCTTAAAACCATTTCAATTAACTTATCATTAATCAACGATTTCAACTTCATAAGTTTCCTTTGGTGCTTGCTTAATAAATGGTGTTTCTTCACCATAAGTGAGCATAACCAACTCATGCATAGCTCTTGTACAAGCAGTATAAAAAATGGATTGGTCCCATTCAGTTTGATAATGTTTTTTTGATGCATCAGGAATAATCACCGCATCGAACTCGATTCCTTTTGCGATATAAATAGGTAAGACAAGAACACCTTTCGTTAATTCTCTAGATGTAGCTGTCATTAATTGAAGCGAAATCTTATCTTTTAAGCGTTCATAAATCGCTTTACTTTCCTTAAATGTTTTACATACAATCGCAATCGTTTTTTGTCCCCGTTCCATTAACTGATTAATCGTAGCTAATAAATGTTTTTCATCATGATTTGCTTGCCCGTATTTAATCAATTTTGGTTTTTCCCCAGCTCGTTCAAACGGTTCAATCTGACCACCATCAGGTGAAAAATGTTTCGTAAATTCAACAATTTGTTTCGTTGAACGATAACTTTTCGTTAAAACAATTTTTTCATACGTGTCATCATACTCCGCTTGCAATGGATTATCTTCTTGGGTATGCATAAAGATTGCCTGATTCACATCACCTAAAAAAGTCATTCTCGTGTAAGGGAAGATATACTTTAAGTAGGCTAACTGAAAGGCAGTATAATCTTGGGCCTCATCAACAAATAAGTATTTAATGGATCGGTCAGTATTGTCACCTAATAGTCGGTCTTTGAAATATACATACGGTGTTGCGTCTTCCCAACTTAATTGCCATTTGTTGAACTCATTAATCGTTTGCTCTTTGATCTCTTCCCATCCATTTGGTTGACTTTCTGGCTGCCAAGTTGTGAACAGTAGGCGATAGGTCGCAAACAAATCAATATAATCAAAGTTTTGAATGCCCTCTATAACTGGGCTAAATGCTTTTTCGATGATGACACCACGTAAATACTCTTCTTCCATACCTGAATCATAAAATTCATCATCGCCTTCTTGATCTTGCATATATTTATATGCATTTAAAATATCTTCATCATCTAACACTTCGATTTCTTCCATAACCCACTCTTTATCAATTTCATCCCGTTGAAATGTTTGTACTTTCTTTAGTAGTCTTTCATTTACAAGATCTAATGCGTTAGGGATCGATGTAGCTTTTTCCATCATCTGATAAAAATAATCATATATCTCATCTTTTGTCATTAGCACACGATCGCGAAAAGTAATATCTTTAAAGATCAAGTCCTTTTCTTCTAAGTCCTGAATAAATTCATCAATCATCTCTTTAAATGCCAAGGTCGTTTTAAAGGAGATACTTTTCATTTTTCGTTCATAATGCTGATCTTTCTTAGCGGTTAAAATATATTCCATCTGTTCAAATGGGGATTCGACGGATAAGCGTTCTTCAACCTTTTTAATAATATATTCTAAAAATGTTGTTTGACGCATATTCGCTTCACCTAATTCCGGTAAAACATTTGCTACATAGCTGTTAAACAATGGGTTAGGTGAAAATAGCATAATATTATTTTCATTGATCAGATCCCGATAACGATACATTAAATAGGCGACCCGTTGTAATGCAGCTGATGTTTTCCCACTACCAGCAACACCCTGAACAACTAAATATTTATGCTTAACATTTCTAATGATCTGATTCTGTTCTTTTTGGATCGTTGCAACGATGTTTTTCATTTGTTCACTGGCATGGTTACCTAGAACTTCTTGTAAAATATCATCACCAATGGTTAATCCAGTGTCAAACATCCCTTCAATTTTCCCTTGATTGATAATAAATTGCCTTTTTAACAACATATCCCCTTGAATGGTACCACTTAAGGTTTCATAACTTACTTCTCCAGGAGAAAAATCATAATATAAACTGGATATCGGCGCACGCCAATCGTAAATTAAAAAGTCTTCATCTTTATCATCCATTAATGAAGCAATGCCAATATATATTTGATCAACTTCTTTTTCACCATATTCGTGAAAATCAATTCTACCAAAGTAAGGTGAATCCTTTAATTGGGATAAAACTTTTAATTGCTTATCGACAATGCCATGAGAACGTTCACGTTCCGATAAAAGCTCGGCTTGTTGTTTAATACTGGCATAAGTTTCAATCACTTCTTCAGGTTCATCGATGTTTACCGTAACATCTTCAAAAAAACTTCCTCTTAAGCCAATTACACTTTCCTTCAAGTCATCAGCTTTAGCTCTTAGTTGCTTTTCTTTCCTTTCTATTTCCTCAATTACTTGATCTACACGACGTTGCTCCTTCATGCGTTCCTCTCTCATTTGACTCACCGATATAACCTCCAAATAAACTTAGTGTAAAATTTGACATCAAGTTTAAGGTGTGGTAAAATTAAAATTGGATAGATATGCCTTTATAATTTAACACACCTGGCATCTTAATATTATAATACTTTATATGAATTTTGACAAATTTAAATGAGCAAGCTACTTAACTGTAGTTTGCTCATTTTTGTATTCATTAGCAATTTAACACAGGTACTTTTTCTTTGTTTCGACATTTAACATTTCAACACATTCTCGCCTTTTTTGATCAGAATAGAGAACTTTGTCAATCATCTTGATCCTATACTACAATAAATGTAATGCCAGTGAGGACTACCCATATCACAATTTTCGCTATTATTTCCCGGGAAATGACAAAATGAATGATACATGGTTTATATAGGTGGTGAATGTTATGAATCCAATGGTCGATTTGAAAACAGTAGAAGACATAAATGATTTAATTCATCAGCATGAGCTTGTCTTCATATACATTTCAAGACCTGATTGTTCCGTATGTCACGGATTATTACCTCAAGTTAAAAAAATGCTGGATCAATTTCCAGCAATCGTCCAAGGTCATGTAAATGCTGATGACGTTGCAGAAGTAGCGGGTTTATTATCCGTCTTTACTGTACCTGTATTATTATTGTTTGTACATGGTAAAGAGTATATTCGTGAGGCGAGGATTGTTCATTTAGACTTATTGCAAGAAAAAATCAATAAAATATATATACATGTGGTAGACAAGTAAGCTTACCTTGTCGGTCCACATGTATATATAAATCCCTCAACTTTACTTAACAAGATCAATCAATCCATCTTAAAAGATAGATACTTAGAGCAACAATTAATCAGCACATATTGATTGCTTATCATTTAGTAACGGGTGAAATCAATATCATGTACCTCTAGATAAAAGTCATTTTCGTCAAATTTTTCGTCAATTACAAGCTGCCCTTCATATAAAAGATCCCCACTATAAATATCCCTAACTTGAATAAATCCTTCTTTATTCATCAACGGCACTGTTTTGATCATGTAGACAAGTTCATCGTAGACAAAGTATTTTGTCCCTCCGTACTCATTATATCCATCTGAATTATTATCTGGTTTATCTATTTCGAATGCTTGTTCAAATTCAATTTCTTCCTGTTCAACATTATATATGATGACTTCATATTGATCTGGTGTAAAACTTTCAAAATAGATAAAGTTACCATTGTTATTATAGATATTCGGACTGTACTGTTCCCTAATTTTCTCCGGTAATTGAAGAACTTTTTGTTCGCCTGTTTCAACATGATATACAATCAGATGATTATCAACTAATTGCTCATCATAATGTCCATCTTCATCAAGATTAACTTCTCTAATTAATTCGTTAAAAATGATATAATCTTTTGGCCCGATATCATCAACATGATCGATGATCATCGTTTCGTAGGACAAATTACCCTCCACATTAACGTCAACGGTATTCACGATTTCATCATTCACAATTGTTTGTTTCATTAAATCAAATGTATAAACATGGATTTCATCATGATTTAAATAGAAAGACAATTCATAGCCTTTCCCACTATCAATCAACATGTTTTGCGTGATGACTTTTAACTCATTTTCATTTGCTAACTGCACATCTTCGATAAATAGATGATTATACTTCTCCTTTTTAGGTACTGGAACAGTAAATTTATTTACTTTCTCTGTATCTTTATTTAACACTTCGATTTCAAAGGTAAAATCATAAGCATCAATACCAGTAAAGATGTAATCTATCTTCATATTGGCATAAGCAACAATGTCTTCATTTTCAAAAAAATTGGTTGCCATATCCTGTTTGTCCCTCATAAAGCTACGATAATTCGATTGTAATTGCTTAATCGCAGGTGGATAGAAATCTTGAAGTATCATACTAAGGTATGATGATGGTTGGCGCAAGATCAATTCATCTTCTGATAAAATTAAATCCCTACTATTATTTTCATCCTGATACCAAATATAAATTTGTAAATCTTCAATCAGTGTTTCATCTCCACTTATATGTTTAATGCTCATCTCTGGCACATTACTTCTAGCCTGTGAAATGTGGATGTAGAACACTGAAAATACAACGATAATCACTGTTACTAATGAGATGAATTTCCAATAACGTTTCATTATACAACCTCCTCGCTAAACCTTATACGGTTACCTTTTTAGTTAATAAGTAATGACTAAGCCAAATCGATACTCCTGAAATCACTAGACTGATAAATATCTGCAAAAAGAAATATTCTATTGGATATAAAAATGGTTTTTGTAACCAAGCAGTAATAATAAACGGTAAGGCAAAGATAACTTGAACTAAAATAACATAGATAATACCAAGAACAATTCCCTTTATCCGAAAACTTCTTTCAAACAAAATCGCTGTAAAAACGACAAGCAAAAATATGAATCCAAGTGCATAATGGACGACAAAGTCGACAAAGGACAACGGGAAGACAGCCATAAATAGCTTAAACGATTCAAGCATTTCAATGAGTGATAAATCTATTCGAAATTCAAAGGGTACGACCCATTTAATAATTTGATTTTCAATCGGTAACAAGACAATTTGAATAGCAACTAAACCTAATGTCATTAAAAATATCGCAGTTGCCTTGGCAAAAAAGATATTGATTCGTGATGTCGGTAACATGAGCAAACGATAAATAAATGTGTTTTTTCCATACCAATCACGATACCAAATGAGAAAAACATAAAACAACATAGCCATTATACATAGGGCTATAGGACCTACAAACCATAGTGAATGAACAACATCATAAAAGGAAATATGTCCATAGTAAGATACATACTCTGAAATCGTTAAAGATTCCTCATGGATAAATTTTTGCGCTTGATCTAAATAAGACTTTGCCTCGACGTAGGCACCGACAATTTGAGACAGAATTGTAATCCCTATTAGCGTAAAGTATATTTTACTAAAACGGTTGAGTTCAAAATTTGTTAACTTAAGATATGCTTTCACGCTCATAAACCTCCCTCATCACGTCAATGACCGATTTACCTTCTGTTTCTCGGACTTCTTCAGCGTTAAACTCTTTAACAACAAGCCCTTCATCTAAAATAACTGCTTTATCGATTAAATGTTCGATGTCCCCAATCTCATGGGTTGTAATAATAACCCCACGGTCTTCAATTAAATGACTTGTAAATACATCGGCAATTTGTTCTCTACTAAAGATATCAATTCCGGAGAATGGTTCATCCATTAAAACAAAGTCAACGTCTAGCGCTAAACCAAGAAGCAAGTTTACTTTAGCTGTATTTCCTTTTGATAAATTTGCAATTCGCTCATTGGCATCAAGTTTAAAAAATTTCAACATCTCATTCGCACGATCTTGGTTCCAACATTGATAAAAATCTTGCATAAACATCATTGCTTCTGAAATTTTCATATGGGGCAACATCGTAATCGCGTCAGGAACAAAGGTAATCTTTTCATAACTTTCCGGGCGAATAGGTTCACCATTGATAAGAATTTCTCCACTATTTATTGGCGTTAACGCCATGATGGAATTAAGAATTGTCGTTTTCCCGACCCCATTAATCCCAATTAAACAAGTAATCTCACCTTTTTTGGCAGTGAATGACACACCTTTTAATACTTTTTTAAAGCCAAATCTTTTCGTAATATTTTTAACCTCAATCATGTCATGACCTCCAATCAATTATCAGGATAATTTTTTTTAAGCAGTAAAATAGCTTCATCTAACGGAACATTGATCGATTGAATTGAATCAATAAACGTTTCGACAGCTTGGAGAATTAATTCCTCCCGTACTTCTTTAATGACTGCTTCATCCTTCGTAATTCGACTTGGCAAGTTTCCTTCTGTAAAAATCAAGCCTTGTTCCTCCATTTCTTTATAAGCTCGTTGGGCTGTATTTGGATTGATTTTTAATTTGTTAGCCAACTCCCGGCGTGAAGGAATTTCTTGGCCAGGTTCATATTTTCCATTGGCAATTTGTTCTTTAAAATGCCTAATAACCTGAACGTAAACCGGTTCACGCTTATTTAATTTTAAGTTCATAAACCCAACTCCTATTTAATTAATCATTGATGCGACTCTCTGTGAAACACGTGTTTTCATGCAAAAAGACAACTGTATTAACACATTAATACACCGAGTCGTTAAAAAACGTATTAATCTATTAATACACCGTCTTGTACTGTATTATACACTTAATACAGATTAAGTCAACTACTTTTTTAATTTTTTCCAAAAGATCCCCCAATATACAGCATTGATTTTTGCTAAAATAACTGTTCCACTCCATATTTGTATAATTTCCTGAATTCCGCTCAAAATAATCTCGATCATTATAAAGGAGGTTTGTTCATTGCAACAACAAGATCCACAACAATATACCCAAGGTTCAATGCAAATGCCCTCTAACACGAGTCATGGTGGGCATGAGTTACTGGATTCCCATGAAACCGTCGGTGGGGTAATAGGCGGGTTGGAGCAATATGTAATATTTTCTGAACATATTCAAGATCAAGAGTTAAAATCAATAGCACAAAATCATCGTTCTTTCCTTACCCAAATGTACAATACGATTGTCGATACGTTAACATCTGGTAGAGATCCTGCAGTTCCGACCCAAAGATATCAAATGAGTCAAAGCAATGAAGTGATTTATGGTATGCAGCCATCCTCTCCAAAAGCGCCATTTCAGTCAGTAAATGAGATTACCGATGAGTGTATCTCAAGTTATATGCTTGGCATTCTGAAGCAATTATCCGCTGGATTTACGACAACAGCCCTTGAAGCAACCAATCCGGTGTTAAGACGTGTCTATGCTGACAGTATTCCAAATTTAATCGAAATGGCTTATGAACTGTTTCTATATCAAAACAAACACCAATATTACCAAGTACCCCAATTAGCTATGCAAGATATGCAGACTCTTGCTAATAGCTTTGCGCCGAGTCAAGGTACAATGCCCCACTAAATTGTACTAACCATAGCCCACCATAATCTTGTGATCGGCTCCCCTTAAAGTAGGTTTTCTATTTAAAGTCTACTTTAAGGGGTTTTTTTATTTGGAAATTTTCTCTAATCTCTTGCCATTCCTTTCCATTGTTATTTTCTTAACAGCTCATTATAATAAACTTTTGCATCCTATGTTTATGAAGGGATAGGCATTGGTAATAATAGGTAGTTAACAATACAAGTTTAATTTATAGTCCAAAATGCACTTGTATTTGCTATATATTTTCGGTAAAATTTTATTTTGTGATAAAAAAATAGGGGGATTTAGTCATTCGAGGTGAATTCATAATGAAAAAACTAGTAACATCCAAGTATGGATTTTTCTTTTTAGCCGTTTTCTTAATCTGGCTGAAATCCTATTTAACGTATGTTATTGAATTTAATTTAGATATACAAAACACGATGCAGCAATTTTTGTTAGTGATTAATCCAATTAGTTCGGCCCTTGTATTTTTAGGTATAGCCTTATTTGTTAAAAGCAAACGAGCCGGTGTTTGGATAATCGTTATCGAAGCATTGATGGGCTTGTTAGTTTATGCAAATGTCGTTTTCTATCGATTTAACACTGATTTTTTAACACTACCTGTTCTCACACAAACTAGTAATTTTGCTAGCTTAGGTGGTAGCATTATTGATCTAATGCAATGGACAGACCTATTTTACACTATTGACATCATCATTTTAGTTAGTTGTTATGTATGGGGTAAGAAAGATTGGTCAGTCCATCCCGTTAGTTTTAAAAAACCAGCGGTCATTTTATTAACTGGAGTGTTCATTTTTATCGTCAATCTAAACTTAGCCGAATCAGATCGACCTCAGTTATTACAACGTACCTTTGACCGTAATTATATCGTTAAATATTTAGGTATCTATAACTTTGCCATATATGATACGATCCAAAGTTTACAAACTTCAACACAGCGAGTCTTAGCAGACAGTGATGATATTACTGAAGTTGAGAATTATACGAAATTTAAATATGCAGAACCTGATCCTGAATTATTCGGTATCGCTGAAGGTAAAAATATTATTAAAATTCATTTAGAGTCTTTCCAATCATTTTTAATAGATTTTGAGCTTCATGGTGAAGAAGTAACACCATTTTTAAATTCCCTTGTGCGTGATAAAGACTTTACGTATTTTGAGAACTTTTTCCATCAAACAGAACAAGGGAAAACAGCTGATGCTGAATTACTTGTTAATACATCCTTGTATGGCTTACCACAAGGTGCAGCTTTTGTTACAAAGGGAACAAACACATACCAATCATTTTCAGCTATAATTGGTCAGAAACAAGGCTATACAAGTGCTGTATTTCATGGTGATAGTAAATCATTTTGGAATCGCGATGAAATTTATAAACAATTTGCAATTGATAAGTTTTTTGATGATACGTATTACGATATGAGTGATGAGCAAGTGATTAATTATGGTTTAAAAGATAAACCGTTTTTTGAAGAATCAATGCCATATCTTACATCGCTTCCAGAACCATTTTACGCCCATTTAATGACGTTAACCCATCACCATCCATATATCATTGATGCAGAAGAAGCAACGATTGAAAAAGCATCAACTGGTAGTGGATCAGTCGATCGGTATTTCCAAACCGCTCGTTATTTAGACGAAGCTTTAGAACAATTCTTTATTGACATAAAGGAAGCCGGTCTTTATGATGATTCGATCATTGTCCTTTATGGTGATCATTACGGAATTTCTGAAAACCACAATAAGGCAATGAGTAAGTTATTCGGTGAGGAAATGACTGCATTTAAAAATGCGCAACTACAACGGGTGCCGTTTATCATTAAAATCCCTGGTGTAGAAGGAAAAGGTATTGTCGATGAGTATGCCGGCCAAGTAGACGTTATGCCGACGTTATTACACTTACTCGGTATTGATGCCCAAGATTATATCGTCTTTGGAACAGATATGTTCTCTCAAGAACGTCCAGAATATGTAGCTTTTCGTAATGGCGATTTTGTCACACCTGGTTTTACCATGGTGAAAGGCAAATTTTATGATAATGCAACAGGTGAAGAAATCGAACCAACTGGGGAAATGATTGCTGTTAAAGAAAGAGTCCAAGAAGAACTTGAGTTATCTGATAAAGTCCTTCACGGTGATTTATTAAGATTTTATACCCCAACCGAGGATTGGGTACCTGTTGATCCAACTGAATACTTTTATGGGAATTAAAAAAAGAGCAATGTGTATCATTGCTCTTTTTTTGACTTTTAAGCTGGGAAGTGTATATCATCAGCAAGCCTTTGGATCCTTGGGATTGTACTTATATCCATATTGCCTCCACTAATGATAATACCACAATGTCGTGATTTTATATGTTTGTTATGGGCAAATAGTGCCGCTAAAGCTGCTGCACCTGCACCTTCAACAAGCGTTTTATTCCTCTCTAACATATAAAGTATCGTTGCCGCAATTTCCTCATCTGTGACCGTTACAATGTCATCTACATATTCCTCAATGATCTCTGAAGTAAGCTTTCCAGGTTCTTTGACATCTATGCCCTCGGCAATCGTTCCGGTGTAATGGGAGTTGTTAAAACTTAATTTGTGATATTTCCTATACATGGCACATGAACTGCTTGCTTGTACGCCAATTACCCGAATATTTCGATTGACATATTTCGCTGCAACAGCAATGCCACTAATTAAGCCTCCACCACCAATTGGAACAATAAAAGTATCAATACGATCCTCTTGCCTTAGCATTTCCATCGCAATGGTTCCCTGGCCTGCCATAACATCATAATCATCAAAAGGATGAACGTAGACAGCACCTGTTTGTAACTGATGTTTTAATGAGGCTTCATAAGCTTCTTGGAATGAAGCACCTGTTAGCACAACGTCTGCCCCATAGTTTTTCGTTGCTTCTACCTTTGCATGCGGCGTCTTTTCAGGCATATAAATGGTTGCTTTGACACCCAATTTCGTAGAGGCATAGGCAACTCCTTGGGCGTGATTACCTGCAGAGGCTGTAATCACTCCTTTTTCCAGTTGCTTATCCGACAATTGCATTAACTTAAAGGTCGCACCTCTAAACTTGAAAGCACCAGTTTTTTGCTGATTTTCCATTTTAAAATAGACATGTTTTCCGACAATATTATTTGTCGTTTCTGATGTAACTAATGGTGTTCGATGAACGATGGGTGTCAAACGCTCCATCGCTTGATGAACTTTCTCACCTGTTAATAAATTCCCAATTGATCCACACTCCTCAGTTTTTACTAGTACTCAATTTCTATGATAACATTCTCTGTTCATAGGCTGCAATTTTATCTTCGTGTTGTAATGTTAATGCTATTTCATCCCATCCATTTATTAAATTTTGACGATGATAATCTGGGATATGGAACGATACTTCATGTTGATTCTGATCTGTAATCGTCTGATTGATTAAATCAACTGTTAATGTTAGCTCAGATTCTTCCGCCTGCTTCATCCACTGATCTATTTGTTCACGATCTAATTCAATTGGTACAATCCCATTTTTTAATGAGTTGTTATGAAAAATATCAGCAAAACTTGGCGCAATAATTACCCGAAATCCATAATCCAATAATGACCATGGTGCGTGTTCTCGCGAAGAACCACAACCAAAGTTTTCGCCTGTTAATAAAATCGTGGCATCTTTGTATTTAGGATCATTCATGGCGAAGTCTGGACGTAAATTCCCATCATCGTCATAACGCCAATGGTAGAAAAGAAATTGACCAAAACCAGTACGTTCGATTCTCTTTAGAAATTGTTTTGGAATAATCTGGTCTGTATCTACATTATCTCGATTTAACGGACAAACAATACCTGTATGTTTTTTAATTGGTTCCATTTTCTACCTACCTCCTAATTTAGGACCCCGGTGTATTTTCGAATATCAACGAAGTGTCCTTCAATTGCGGCTGCTGCTGCCATTTCTGGACTCACTAAGTGTGTTCTTGCACCATTTCCTTGGCGTCCTTCAAAATTTCGGTTTGACGTTGATGCACATCTTCCGCCTGGCGGTACAACATCATCATTCATCGCCAAACACATACTACATCCTGCATCACGCCACTCAAAACCAGCGTCTTTAAAAATTTGATCAATGCCTTCCTGTTCAGCTTGCATTTTCACAAGGAATGATCCAGGAACGACAATAGCACGAACATTTGGATGGACTTTTCTTCCTTTCACGATTTCAGCAGCTTTTCTCAAATCACTTAAACGTGAATTTGTGCATGACCCGATAAATACATGATCAATTTTAATTGACGAGATAGGTTGATTTTCTTCTAATCCCATATATTCTAAAGCGCGTTTTGTTCCCTCTTTATCCTCTACTTCATCGAGGCTTGGTGTTCTACCAGTGACTGGAGCACCCATACTTGGATTTGTCCCCCAAGTAACTTGTGGTTCAATTTCGCTAGCATCTATCGTGATGGTTTTGTCATATTCAGCGCCTTCATCAGTAGCTAATGCAAGCCACTCTTCAGCTAGCTGATCAAACTTTTTACCAATTGGCACATATCTGCGACCCTTTAAGTAATCAACTGTCGTTTCATCAGGACTGATTAATCCTGCTCTTGCACCTGCTTCAATGGACATATTACAGATTGTCATCCGCTCTTCCATGGACAGTTTTCTGATCGCTTCACCTGTATATTCAATAATATAGCCAGTTCCGATTTTCACACCGTATTTGGCAATAATAGCTAAAATTAAATCCTTTGCTGCTACTCCTGGCCCTAAATCACCTTCAACATGAACATTCAATGTTTTTGGACGATCTTGCCATAATGTTTGTGTGGCTAGCACATGCTCTACTTCACTTGTTCCAATACCAAAAGCTAATGCGCCAAATGCACCGTGTGTTGATGTATGACTATCTCCACAGACAATTGTTTTTCCTGGTTGGGTTAGACCAAGTTGTGGACCAATGACATGGACAATTCCCTGATCAGGGTGATGCATGTCTGCTAATTCAATTCCATATTCTTCACAGTTCTTCTTCAATGTTTCCATTTGAATTCGCGATGTTTCATCTTTAACAATATGACGATTTTGTGTAGGAACGTTATGGTCCATCGTGGCATAAGTTAAATCCGGACGACGGACGCGACGATTTTTTAGACGTAACCCTTCAAAGGCCTGCGGAGAAGTCACTTCATGAACCAAATGCAAATCAATATAAAGTAAATCTGGCATCCCTTCTTCTGAATGCACGACATGTTTTTCCCAAATTTTCTCAACAATTGTTTTTGGTTTTCCCATTTCATGACACCTCCACTTATTCTGACATATTATTAATCTCGTTTAAGACAACCTCAGTCATTTCTTTCGTACCAACTTTTGTACCATTTTCTATATATAAATCGGCTGTGTAATAACCTTTATTCAATGCTTCTACAACAGCTGTTTCAATCACATCTGCTTCAGCATTCAGATGAAAAGAGTAACGTAGCATTAATGCAGCTGATAAAATCATGGCTAGCGGATTGGCAATACCTTTTCCAGCAATGTCTGGTGCCGATCCATGCACTGGTTCATAAAGACCTAAGCCATCAGAACGTAAACTCGCTGAAGGCAACATCCCTAATGAACCAGTTAGTACTGATGCTTCATCACTCAAAATATCACCAAATAAGTTCTCTGTAACAATCACATCAAACTGAGTCGGATTTGTGATTAGTTTCATCGCAGCAGCGTCAACGAGTAAATGTTCAACTTCAACATCAGGATATGCTGCACTTTTTTCTTCGACAATTTCACGCCATAATCTACTAGATTCAAGGACATTTGCTTTATCAACAGAAGTCAAACGTTTATTGCGAATACGCGCTGCTTCAAAGGCATACTCTACAATTCTTTCAATTTCATGACGCGTATAATAAAGTGTATCAACGACCGCCTGGTTGTTTTCTCTTCGTTCACTAGGTTTTCCAAAATATAGTCCACCAGTTAATTCACGAATAATCAATATGTCGCTACCTTTAATGACTTCTTCCTTTAAGGGTGAAGCGTGCAATAACGGTGCAAAACCTTTAATTGGCCGAAGATTGGCAAACAACCCTAATGATTTACGTATCGCTAATAATCCTCTTTCAGGCCTAATTTCTGGCGGAAGATTATCCCACTTTTCACCGCCTACTGCACCTAAAAGGATAGCGTCAGCTTCTTGACAAGCCTCTAGCGTAGACTTAGGTAATGGCTCCCCAAATTCATCGATCGCTGCTCCGCCAATGGCATGACGTGAAAAAGTAAACTGATGTCCAAACTTATCTGCTACGGCTGTTAACACTTGTTCTGCAGAGTCAATGATTTCTCTCCCAATACCATCACCGGGAAGTAAAACAATTTGTTTCGTCAACAACTTCCCTCCTCATCTATGACAATAGTTATCTATTTTACTTGTTTACTATTTTCTTTGTATTGTTGACTGATCAGATAACGATTCACCGCATTTAGAAATGCGTGGGCTGAAGCTTCGATCACATCTTGTGCCGAACCTCTGCCATTCATTTGCTCACCATTAACTAGAAGTTGTACCCGGGATTCTGCTAAAGCATCTTTTCCACGACCAACGGAATTTAATTGATAATCTACAAGTTCTAATTTTTCGTCAATTAATGCATCAAGGGTTTCGTATAAGGCTTCGACACTTCCTTGCCCTGTGCAAGTTTTTTCGACTACTTGATTATTTGGTGTTCTTAATGCTACTGTTGCTGATGGTTGATCCATTGTGCCGTATTTTACTTGAAACTTTTCTAATTGATACGTATCCATTTTCGATGCACTATCCGTTTGGATGTCCGTTAAAATCGTGAACAAGTCTTCATCAGTTACTTCTTTTTTACGATCCGTTAATGACTTGAAAGCTTCAAATGCTTTTTCTAACTTTTCTTCACTTAAGTCAAAACCTAGTTTTTTCACCTTATCACTAAACGCATGTCGTCCAGAATGCTTACCTAAATACAGCGTATTAGAATTCACCCCGACCATTTCTGGAGTAATAATCTCATAAGTAGCTGCATGCTTTAACACACCATCCTGATGGATACCAGACTCATGGGCAAAAGCATTGCTACCAATAATCGCTTTATTGGCTTGCACATACATACCTGTTAATTTCGCAACAAGGTCACTCGTTCGTTTGATTTCTTTTAGTTTTAAATCGGTAGTAAATGGGTATTGATCTGAACGGATCTTGAGTGCGACGGCAATTTCTTCTAAGGCTGCATTTCCAGCTCGCTCACCAATGCCATTGATTGTCCCTTCGACTTGGGTTGCTCCATTTTCTATGGCGGCAATTGAATTAGCAACCGCCATACCTAAATCATCATGACAATGACAAGATAGTTGCACCCGATCAATGTTAGGAACATTTTCTCTAATATACCGGAACATTTCACCGTATTCCTGTGGCGTCGTATAGCCTACTGTATCTGGCAAATTGATTACATTCGCACCAGCATCAATGACCTGTTCAATAATTTGCGCCAAAAACTTTAAATCTGAACGGGAAGCATCCTCAGCAGACCATTGCACATGAGGAAACTTCTGTTTAGCATATTTAACAGCACTTACTGCTGTTTCAATGACTTGTTCAGGTGTCTTCTTTAATTTATAAGTCATATGAATGGGTGAAGTAGCTAAAAAGACGTGAATACTAGGTTCTTCAGCATCTTTTAACGCTTCCCAAGCCATATCGATATCAGATTTTACTGTCCGAGCTAAACCGACAACAGAAGTGTTTTTGATCGTGTCAGCAACAGCTCGAACAGCGTTAAAATCTCCTTTGGAGGAGGCCGGAAATCCGACCTCCATCCTATTTACACCAAATCGCTCTAACTGTTTAGCGATCTCAATTTTTTCCAATTCGTTTAAATTTACTCCTGGAGACTGCTCTCCATCTCTTAATGTTGTGTCAAAAACACTAATCTTTGTCATCCTACACATCCTTTTGCTTTCAAATTATTTTAAGGGTTGCTTTACAAAAGGCATTAACGCACGTAATTCTCGACCAACTTTTTCAATAGGATGTTGTTTTTCTCTTTCATTAATCGCATTAAATTGAGGTCTGTTTGCCTGGTTTTCTAAAATCCACTCTTTAGCAAACTTTCCAGATTGAACATCTTCTAACACTTCTTTCATACGTGCCTTTGTTTCTTCGTTGATTACCCGTGGACCTGAAACAAAGTCTCCCCATTGAGCCGTGTCAGAAATTGAATAGCGCATATTTTCTAGACCACCTTCGTACATGAGGTCTACGATTAACTTCACTTCATGTAAAGTCTCGAAATAGGCGACTTCTGGTTGGTAACCTGCTTCAACCAATGTTTCAAATCCTGCTTTGACTAAGCTTGTTAAACCACCGCAAAGAACCGCTTGTTCGCCAAATAGATCTGTTTCTGTTTCTTCTTGGAAAGTTGTTTCGAGTACACCTGCTCTAGCAGATCCAATCCCTTGTGCATATGCTAGGGCTAATTCACGCGCATTGCCAGTTACATCTTGATAGATACCATATAAAGCTGGTACTCCTGCACCTTCTTCATATGTTCTACGGACTAAATGTCCTGGTCCTTTTGGTGCAACTAGAAATACGTCAACATTTTCTGGAGGTACGATTTGACTAAAGTGAACGTTAAATCCATGGGCAAATACGAGTGCGTCGCCTTCATTTAAGTTTGGTTCGATACTTTCTTTATAAACAGCAGCTTGTAACTCGTCTGGTAAGAGAATCATAATTACTTGAGATTCTTTAACAGCATCGGCTACAGACTTTACTGTAAACCCATCTTCTTCAGCTTTTTGTTGAGATTTTCCTGGTCTTAGACCAACGATTACATCATAACCACTTTCACGAAGATTTAGTGCGTGTGCATGCCCTTGTGAACCATAACCAATAATTGCAATTTTCTTCTCTCTTAATAAATCTGTCTGAATGTCTTTTTCATATAATACTTTTGCCATTTTTATTCTCCTTCTCCATTCCCTATGTTTTATGATGATTTATATAAATTAATTTATATTTCTTATTAAACGGATACTGAATTAATTTCGGTGACTTCTGGTTGATGACCTCTTAAAAATGCAGTCACCCCAGTTCTGGCTAATTCTTTAATACCATATGGTCTTAATAATGTAATCAAAGCATCTATCTTATCAGAATTTCCTGTTACTTGAACAACGAGACTATCCTTGCTTACATCAATGACAGATGCTCTAAAAGGTGTAATCACACCTTGTATTTCAGCATTCATTTGTGGTGTACTTGCTACTTTAATAAGGGCTAGTTCTCTAGCGACAATTGCTTTGTCAGTAATATCAGAAACTTTTATTACATCGATTTGCTTGTTTAACTGCTTCGTTAGTTGTTCTAATTTTTGATTATCACTTACTTCTACAACTAACGTCATTTTGGAAAGTCCTGGTGTTTCTGACGCACCAACAGAAATGCTTTCAATATTAAATTGTCTTCGATGAAGCATACCGGTAATTCGATTTAATACACCACTACGATCTTGAACAGTAGCCGTGATTATTCTTTTCATTTTGTCACCCCTATCATCTCGTGAAGTCCTTTACCAGGAGGAATCATCGGATAGACATTTTCTAACTTCTCAACCCGACAGTCAACAACTACTGGACCATCGTATGCAAATACATCTTCTAAAACAGCAACTAAATCATCTTCTTTATCAACTTTAATGCCACGGATTTGATAACTTTCGGCTAATTTTACAAAATCCGGATTATTAGTTAGAAGAGATTCAGAATACCTTTCCTCATAGAATTTCTCCTGCCATTGACGAACCATTCCGAGCGCTTCGTTATTAACGATAAATACTTTAACGGGTAAATTGCGCTCATGCAAAATGGCTAATTCTTGTAAATTCATCTGGAACCCACCATCACCAACAACAGAAACAACTAAATCGTTAGGTGCACCAATCTGCGCACCAATAGCAGCTGGAAATCCAAAGCCCATGGAACCTAAACCACCGGATGTAACCCAT
>CALAMD010000033.1 GCA_937925695.1 uncultured Bacillaceae bacterium
GGTTGAAATACAAACGCAAATAAAAATGCGCTTAAAGTTAACAGAGATAAGGATCTTTTTTTCATTTTCTATTGCCTCCAAATTTAATAATTCTGCGAACATTCATGTCTTGGTATTTAATTGAGCAACAATAAATAAACGTTCATCTAAAAGATGTTTAAGGAATTCAGACTTAAATATCTTCACATGTTTATGTATTGGTCTTATATTCCTTAAATAGTTTTATCATTAGAATGAAATTGTTAAAATAAATGTATGAAAATATCTTTTGTTTAAGTGAATATTACAATTGTGGTGTAATTATTGGTATTAGAAAGGTAGCTCTGTCCAATTCCTGAGTAATTTTATCTCGTCATGAGCGAGATCCATCCATGATCGAGCGACTTTTAGTCATTGACGAGCAAGTTTGCTTATATGTCGAGCGACTTTTCCCTAAAGTGGATCAACTTTTACTCTTTTACGAGCGAGTGTATCCTAATTTGGATCGACTTGGCCTCATACTCGAGCGACTTTACACTAATGTGGATAGTTGAGCGTTTACTTAGCTATTGCTATGAGGTATCACACCTTTCTGTAAACACGGTTTGCACTTTGTGTATAGTGTTAAGTGAACATTGACTAAAATTTACCAAATGGTACCTTTGATAGCAATGAACAAAAAACGAATAATATTAAACAATTTTCTGAATATTTTATGACATTTTTATGAACTTTTATTCTTCAGATTTTTTCATCAACATTGGTATAAGGGCTAAATAAAATATCATCGTACCCTCTTGCACTCTCAAGTCTATCAATGACTTTCCCCACGGCTATGGTTAGGTAAATCACATAAAAAAGCAGGATCTATCAATGACCCTGCTTGTGTACATAACTTTTCATTTGTGCCTTTTTAACTCAATTGTACGTATACTTTCCATGACAATTTAACTACGCAAATATCTTAAAAATTATACTTTGCTTCTTGTTCCTCACGCATTTTTGTATATGTTCTCGTTAATAAAACGGTATCCTCAACTAAACGCTCAATACGAAATAATATATCATCATTAACAATTTGTTGTCGATCAAAGTCTACTTCCTCTATATACACGTAAGTTTGAACAATTTTTGCTTTCATATATGCTAAAATTGGCTTCAGCTGATGCTCGGCAACTAAATAATGTTTTGACGATCCTGCAGTCACGACCATACTCGCCACCTTATCTTCAAATGCACTTACCGGCAATAAATCAAAAATATTTTTGAGTGTAGCTGGAATAGACGCTTGAAATATCGGTGTTCCAATAATAATTGCATCAGCACCCATTAAGGTTTCAGTGACAAACTTTGTGTCACCTTTATAATCTAAGTAATTTCTGCCATCACTAAATTGAATATCATAATCAGCTAAATCTATTAAGGTAATATCAACGTCCGGATATTGATCATTAAACACCTCTACAACATAATTCATTGCCGTTCTTGTCTTTGAACCAATTATTGAGCCTGATAATGCGACAACCTTCATGTTGACACTGCCCCCATTTATTCTCCTTTAATAAAAAAAGCCTAATCTCTTTTCAGCAAAAATATCGTTTCCCTATATTCTATTCGCTATTGGCTATAAAGTGCTCTGTATAAGGTTCGACCTTATTCGTTAGTATCTGCTTTTGTTTTTTTCGTATATTTCCTAATTGCCGGTAAAATTTCTTCGCCAATATATTCGATATTTCTTTTTAACTTATCAAAAGGAACCCCACCGAAATCCATTTGTCCGATATAGCGCTGATGTCCGAACAATTCATGTTGGTAAAGGATTTTTTCAATGACTTGCTGCGGACTGCCAATGTTCATCACATCGCGCGGATCGGCGCCTTGAGCAAAATGTTGCTTCGGATAACCCCTACCGTTCGTTAACTTCATTCCCTCATTAATATGAGGATAATATTCTCGTTGCGCATCCTGGGTCGTTTCAGCAATATAAAAGAATCCCGCTGTTGCTACCGGAAGCCGATCTGGGTCAAACCCACTTTCTCTCGCCGTTTCTCGGAAGGCATCAATTGAACGTTTGAAAATTGATGCTGGACCACCTAAAGTAGCAAGAAACATGGGTACGCCCATACGACCAGCTCTAATCGCACTGGCTGCAGGTCCGCCAACCGCTCGCCAAATTGGTAACTTTCCTCTTTTTGGACGAGGAATAATTCTAGCATCTCTTAACGGTGCGCGAAATTTCCCTTCCCAATTGACAATTTCTTCTTCATTAATTTGCAATAACAAAGCAAATTTTTCCTCAAAAAGTTCCTCATAATGATTGAGATCATATCCCAATAACTCAAAATTTCCGACCCGGGAAGCTCGCCCAGCAATAATTTCTGTCCGCCCGTCGGAAATTAAATCTATCGTAGCAAAATCTTCATAGACTCGAACCGGATCCAATGTGCTAATGATCGTCGACGAACTAGCAATTTTTATTTTTTCCGTTGCTTGTGCGATGGCTGCTAATACTACTGAATGGGCTTGGGTAGTAAAATAGTCTTGATGACTTTCCCCAACACTAAAAAAATCAATCCCAGCTTGCTCAGCGAGTTGCGCTAATTCAATAATTTCTTTTATTCGTTGTTGTGCCGATATTCGTTTTCCAGTACGAGGATCAGCCAAATGATCACCTAACGTATACAGTCCAAATTCTAATCCTTTTTTTGTTTCAATTCCATATTCCTGCAATGTTTTACCCCCTATATGTACACATTTACATGTGATAGATATGTTTATTTATTATTATCTGTATATATAGACTTGTTAATCAAATAATTGAACTGAGGAAGAAATATTCGGAAGGGATCGAACTTAGACAACAGTCAGGTGAACTCGCTCGTTAATGAGGTAAAGTAGATCCACTTTAGAGATAAGTCGCTCGAAAATAGGGGAAACTCGCTCGACATTAGACGAAAGTTGCTCGTATTTAGAAGAATGTCGCTCGTAAATGAGGTAAAGTTGATCCAATATGGTGTAAAGTCGCTCGTAATGTCAACATAAACATATTAATTATGTTTTGCTTGAAAACAGATGTAATTTTTTCAATCAAATATCGTAAATAACAGCTTGCTATGTACTTTAGTATAGACTTTCTATTAAATTGCCACCCAACCTAAATCATCCATTTCATCCTCTAATGAAATGGGTAACTTTTTATTATAACTGGATATATTTGAGATTTCAAGGGTTTTTCTATATAATAAAGAGAGAGGTGAGTGAATGGCCACTAAGCAGGGAAGCACAAGTGCACTTGTCATGTTGCCCAATGATCTAATTGAACGGATTAAAGATTATAAGACAACCCATAAGATTAGAACACGTAATGACGCTATTAGATCATTGATTAAGAAAGGGTTAGAAGCTGATTTAGAAGAAGACAGTTAAGTTTCTAACAACAGTATGAAAAACATAGTAGCTTTTTCCGACTAAACAAGACAGCAAATATTTATCCACTCTTTTATTCCACATAAATTGAAATACCCCCTAAAGGTACGACTGTATTTTACCTTTTAGGGGGCACTTTTTTCAAAATATAAATTATGATCCGATATCTTCTAACTTTCCTTTTACTTTAGCAATTTCTTCTTCGTCAACAACCATATAGTAAATACCATCAATCATCGTTCCTTTGCCTTTCATCTGATAATCGACAAACTTTTTCCGAGTATCAGCATAGCCTGTTAACAGTTTCTGCATATCGTTAAAATCTAAATTCGTAGCCATATTGTTGCCAAGAATATCAATCAAACCATTAATTTTAGTAACAGAACCTACAGAAGCACCTTTTTCGATAATCCCCTGAATCACTTGACGTTGACGTTTTGTCCGGCCAAAATCACCCTCAGGATCTTGCTTACGCATCCGCACAAAACGCATTGTTTTCTCGCCATCCATTTCAGTTGGACCAAAACCAAAGTCATAGGTCCCATCACTCCAGGCAATATCATTGTAAACAGTAATAGTACCAAGATGATCGACCATTTGTTTTAAACCTGCCATATTCATCCGAACATAGTAGTCTATATCGATATCTAGGAAATTTTCCACCGTCGCCACAGCCATGTCTACGCCGCCAAAAGCATAGGCATGGTTAATTTTATCATCAAAGCCTTTACCAACAATAGGAACACGCGTATCACGGGGAATACTGATTAGTTGCATGACTTCTTTTTTCGGATCTAAACTTAAAATGATTATCGCATCTGAGCGGCCCCGTTCGCCACTTTCCGAGTCAATACCTAATAATAAAATATGCAACGGTTCTGTTTCTTTAACTTTTTTCTTCGTTATTTCTGTGTCAATTGATTCAACAGGATCATACATTCTTTCGTTTACTGTTTTTTTAGCACTTTGATACAGTGAAATTGCATAACCACCAACAACTAAAACAAACAAAGCAATAATGATTAAGGGAATGATTATCCACAACTTCTTTTTCGATTTTCTTCGACTTACTCGTGCCATGCTTATCTCCCCTATTATTTCAATAATAGTCATTAAGCTATTTTTTCGACTAAACTAGCTATAATATTACCATAATACTTATTAGATTCCTATCTACTTTAATAAAATTGATAGTTTTAGATTAAAAGTGTATTTTCATCCTAAAAGAAGAACAAACAAGTATTCATAATCAATGATTAACATGTTCCGATAACACCATGTGGCGTAACGCGATATAAAACATCCACTTTTTATCGTCAATGAATATTCTCATTAACCATAATGCAATTTTAACTTGGCGTACATATCTTGTAATGTAAAAGTTGGATCAACGTAATGATACCAGCGAATGAGACGGTCAGTTTGATAATGAACATAATGCATATCCGCCGTGATTTTCGGGGCTGGCTTCATCTCATAGCCAAATTCATGGTCATCCAACAATAAACTGACAGCTGGTGAATCACCTAAGTGCCATACTTCGCCAAGAGGCCAATCATGATTAAAATTAAATTTTACTAACTGGTCATATAAATAGGCGCCTATCTCGCCATAAGGATTCACACTAACGGCTAATTCGGCAATACTCACTCTCACCGAACGATATACATCCTGAGGGACGACCCATAATGGGATTTCTGAGGCAAAGACAATATTGGCTGCATGAATATCATTTGATAAATTAAATTCTTCACCACCATTTGGCCATGGTCCACCACCAATCCATAGCGCTGTTAGGCGATTAGCAATTCTCGGTTCTTTTAAATAAGCAATTGCTAAATCTGTTAGTGGACCTAGAAAAGTAACATAAAGGGGTGTTGGATCATCTTTCATCGCTTCCTCAATGATAAAATCAGCACCTGCCGAACTGATTGGTGTCTCTTGATCTGGTAATCCTTCCGTAGCCCCTTTAAAAACAGCCACATCATCTGTTAGTTTCATAATATCGAGCACTTTCTTAATTTCATCGTAACTTTCGAGCATTGACTGATTTGTCCGCCGCTTACCAAAATGTGCTGCAATGATGCCTTTTATTTTAAAGCGAGGAGTAAGCAATGCATGGACAATCGCATACTGATCATCCGCTTCATTTTTAGCATCACTATTGATAATTAAACGAATTTTCTTCTTTTCCGGAATATCAAATTTATGTTTTAGCATGCATTTCCCCCTTTATATATAAAAGATCCCTTATATTTAATTATGCCAAATAATGTAAACAAAATCTTGGTATTACAAATATCAATAGCATTTTAGGCACACAGCTCCCTAATAATTTAGAGGTGTAGAAATCCGCGGCCTTCGCAACGAGAAAATACAACAATGCACAAAGCCGTAAAGATCTAAGTAGAAAATCGATAACGTTTCAAAAGCATTTTTCATTAAAAAATCATCCTTAGTCAACATTCAATTGTTCCAATTACCATTTTTTCCTTTCCCCGTCACCGAAAATAATCTAGTATAATATGAAAGGAGTTATTTGAACTTAATAGAATATATTATGGAAAAAGGTGGTGTAGATAAATGAAAGAAGGTCTTTTCTCGTTTGGTAGGTGGTTTATTGATCGTTTAAGGAAAATTCCAGAACGAGATCCTCGGTCAATCAATTGGTTTATTATCATTTTTTTCATCGCTACATCCATATGTGCGACTATTTATGCATTAGGAAATCCTATCGGCCCTAGCTTTAGCTCACATGCCGTTAATATCATCAAAATGGTTGTACTGAATGGTCTGATGTATTTTGTGTTCACGCTGATTATAGCAGCCCTGTTTTCTTTCATTTATTTACCACTACCTCGTCTTTTATTGGCTAGTTTTAGTTATACGATTTGTTTATCTATTACACTATTAATCATTGAAAGTACTGGAAACGTGTTTGCAATTATGATAGGGATCAGTTATGGTTTTCTCACCTTCCTTATTGCAATTATTTTCGTCAGCTTATTTTATAAAAAAAGAAGAAGATTACTGAAACTAAGTGTCCTCGTTACGATTCTCGTCATTTTTGGCTTCGGTTATCAATTGTTAGCAGACAATGGTGAAGAAGCTGTACCAGTCATGGCCGATTATCGTGAGCCTGTACATGATTCTAACCCGGCTCAACCAGGAAATTATAAATATAAATTTTTGACCTATGGTAGTGGAAAAGATGTGCACCGGGAAGAATTTGGATCAAAGGTTGACATCTTAACTCCAACCGTTGATGCATCTGATTTTATTACTAAATGGAGTAAGGAGCGGGAAAAGTTTTGGGAGTTTTCACCAGCTAATTTGCCGATTAATGGCAGAGTATGGTTACCAGCAGGTGAAGGAAAATTCCCGCTAATTCTGATGGTGCACGGGAACCATACGATGGAATATTTCTCAACGGATGGCTATGATTATTTAGGTGAATTGCTTGCCAGCAGAGGATTTATTGCTGTTTCTGTAGATGAAGATTTTATTAATTATTCAAACACATATGGGGCACCGAATGACAATTATAAATTACGTGCTTGGATGATGATCCAGCATTTAATTCAATTGCAATCAATGAATGATGATCCTGCAAGTATTTTTTATCAAAAAATAAATTTTGACCAAGTGGGTTTAGTCGGTCATTCACGAGGTGGGCAGGCAGTCCTTACCGTCGCTGACTATAAGACATTTTTCGATGATCCCGAACTGTTAGAAAAAATGGCTTCGGTGGACGTTCAAGGGGTCGTAGCGATTGCCCCAACAGACACACGGGTTGATGATAAAAAACCATCGATTCACAATGTGTCCTATTTGTTGTTACACGGTGCGCGGGATGCTGATGTTTACAATTTTCGAGGCGATCAACAATTTTATCGGGCATCATTTGATCCTAATTACGATGGTTTTAGAGCAACCGTTTATATTGCTGATGCAAACCATACCCAGTTTAATACAAGTTGGGGTAGCATGGACCTGAGTTTGCCAAGAGGCTTGTTCTTAAACCAACAACAAACGATGGCACCAGAAGATCAGCAACAAATTGCCAAAGTATATTTATCAGCGTTTTTTGAACGGGTCTTTAACGATCATAGGTCTTACGAAAAACTGTTTCAAGATTATCGTTACGGTAAGGATTGGTTGCCGGAAACAGTTTACGTTACTAAATACCGCCCAGCTTCTTATCAAGGGATCAAAAGATTTAGCAATAGCGAAGATGACACAATAACATTCGAGGGTTTTTCTACTTGGGAGATTGAACGGCCACAAGACCGTCGAGGTAACAACCGACTACAATATGCGCTTAAGCTGGAATGGAACAAACATGCTGTACTATCAATTGATGTTACTGAACAAGATTTCACCAACTCAGACTATCTCGCCTTAACAATGGCGAATATTCATGCAGAGGCGGAAGAGGGGTCGGTCCCTGAAATTGAAGTCGAACTTGTGACACATGACGGTATTTCCGTCACGATTCCATTAGCTGAATTTATGCCTTTTCCACCCGTTATTAAGACCGATTATACACATTTTGGTTTAATGGATGGAGTCTTTCGGGACGGTAGATATGAAAATTCTTGGGAACCAATTTTTCAATCCTTCGATTTGCCTCTTGATGATTTTGAAGAATTATATGAGGAATTTTCAAGAGAAAACATTGCACAAATCAAACTACATTTTTCCAATCAACCCGGGAAAATTTATCTTGAAGAAATTGGTGTTTGGTAATACGTGATTGACTAAGAAAATAGTGATTTGGCAGGTATTTGCAAGGAAAAACCTCTTAACAGGTTATGCTGTTAAGAGGTTTTTTCTTAATATGTTCGAGGGAACGTTGCTGCACATTATCCAAAAGAAAATGAAACGACTTTCAGTTATATCGGAAAGTTAATTCGGCGAATATGAGATTTATTCGGCGAATTTCAACATTTATTCGGCGATTATTAAAATAATTCAGCGAATATCGGCAACAATTCAGCGAATATAAGAATTATTCGGCGAATCACAAATTTTTCACATAAAAACAGTAAAGCAACGACCACGGTCGTTGCCTCATTAAGATATACCCTTTTTTTACTCTTAGGTAATTATACCTTCCCCCTAATTTAGGTTATTCGACATAAAGTATAAAAGTCCTGCTTCTATTTTATTTTCGGAATAATCCGACCTTTAGCTCATTATTTTAATAGTTCCTATCTAGTGTGAGCTCTACACTACAGAAACCAGCTGTATCTTATTTTTGATATGTATTAGCGACCATACCACTAACATTAGTTTTTACCTTAAACAGTCCTCCTGAAAACGGATATTTTTTTCTATCCTCATCACTTATACCTACACTGGCAGTGGTAATATATAAATCGGTTAAATTCTCGCCACCAAATGTACAAGAAGTAACATTCTTTGCCGGAACCTCCACAATTTCCAGCAATTGTTCTTCATAAGGATCCCAACGAGTTACTTTCGCTCCACCCCAGTGGGCAATCCAAAGCATGCCTTTTGAATCGATCGTCATGCCATCTGGATTTCCTAATTCCTCAGGGATCGCAATCGTTTTTATCATTTCTGAAATGTTACCAGTATCATCCTGATAATGATACACTTTTACTTCTTTTGTTGGTGTATCAATATAATAAAAATATTTGTTGTCAGGACTCCATGCCAAACCATTGGATATACTTACATTGGTAATCATCGGTGTAATTTTTTCATCATGATCTAAGCGATATAAAGTGCCACGGCCCAATTTGCCATCCATGTCCATCGTTCCTGCCCAAAGCCTACCAGAAGGATCACATTTAGCATCATTAAAGCGATTATCTGGTAATGATTCTTCAGGGTCAACAATCTTTCTAAGTGTTTCAGTCTCCAAATCATACTCATGAATACCATTTTTCATCGCGAGCATTAACTGATGATCGCCTTTTGGTATGACAGCACCTATTGGTTCAGAAAATTCTAATGTCTGTTGCTGGTTTTTGTTTGGATGATAAACATGGACTTTATTCTCGAGTATATCTACCCAATATAATTGTTGTTTTTGATGATCCCAGTGGGGCCCTTCCCCCAATGTTGCTTTTACATCGAGCACAAGTTCAGCTGTTAAGCTCATTCTTGGTCATCTCCCAAAATATATTTTTCATGGTACCCCCATCCAAATTTTTCAACCTTCATAGAAAACCGTATGCATTTATTGGATGCTCACAGCAAATTCCCCATTTACTTCCCTATTCATTAATAGGCAGCTATTACAACTACTCTACTACTTGATTTCGCGCAATAATCTGTCATTTTTAACGAACCAAAGATAGATTGAGTGAGATAAATGTCTTATCTAAATAAGTATCTCTTTGGTTTGAGAATAGTGTCAAAAATTCTTCAAGGATCGGTAAATATATTTTTCCGGATTTTCGAGCGAGATTCGTCCTTTGACGAGCGACTTTGCGTCAATTCCGAGCGAGTTTACTGATTTTCGAGCGACTTTGCACCAATTCCGAGCGAGTTCGCTCCATTTTCGAGCAACTTCTTTTCACTTGATTTTTCCTTTTGTTGAGCTAAAATTTAATAAGTTATTTCACTTTAAAACTCCACATTTGGATAACGGGACCGAGCCCAAAAAATGGGTCGGATCGATCCATTTATACCAACCGATAAAAGTGGATATATACACCCTTCTCATATGGCAGAATTGATCCGACAAACATACTGTCATTCAACCATTTATACTTTTCACCAGAGACTTCGAAACTTGGCGTCGTGTAAATAATGCTCTTCTTTTCATTAGTTGTATCAACCGCGTCTCGCTTTGCCCATTCATAGCTTTTTCCTTTATTCAATACAGAGATTAGTGTGCCATCCTCAGCCTTCAATGTATAGCGAGCCAAGACTTCCCCAGTGCCATCCGAGCGCGTAAGATTCCAATCTGCGCCACCAGGTAAAATAATCCCTTTTATATTTGGTCCTTCGAATGTTCCGCCAATAATTGGAATCACACGACGAAAGCCTGAATGGGTTTCACCAATTTCTAAAGGTTTATCGCAATGAACATCAAGTTTCATCGCTAGTTCTAAGTCTATTTTCATTTTTATCCGCCTCCATGGTTAGTAACACGATACAATGAATAATTTATTGATTAATGTTCTTTACAGCATCGAACTATAATGAGAGATTCCGAGCAATAACATTCGCTCGGAATTCTGAATATCTACCTCTTAGCTCGGCTAATCCCTGCTATTCTGTGTTACTTACTTTCAAGTTTTCAATATCAGAAGTTTAATTAGTTAGTACTGGTCAAAGGCGAAACTAGCAGAAAGGGCTAAAATGAATACAACGTGGATTGGCCGCGATCGTGACCTGTCCTACGCATTTATGTAATGTCATCAATGTTTGATGAATATGTTGACTGCCCTATTCATTCGCCTAATGTCAGCAGCAATAGGTTTAGTATTACATGCCCCTATCTAGAACATTACTCGGAACCATCATCGCTTTTTGTAATGATAATCCTTCCATCCGAATCTCTGCTGAAGCGACGAATAAAATCCCATGTTATCCAGGAATTCATACCATGTACAACGTGAGATTTTTCAACATCAACTGCTAAAGCAGTATAGATCTGATTATCTTCACTCGGATATAAACTGACAACGGTATTAAAATCTAATACTTCGTTATGAAGTGAATAGGTTTTGGTCGGTGCAATTCCCCATGTTTTATCTTCAGATTCATCATATTCATAACGTTCGACAACTTTATTCATCTTAAGGAAGAAAGCTAACGCATCGTCCATAATATTTTTTTCAGGCTGTGACGGCAACTCCGGCAACGGACTTGTCCCCCCAGCAATGTAAAATAAAGGTAAGGTATACGGTAACATTTCTAGTTGTTCAATCAATTCCGGATTTGATTTGGCCGGGATAAATTCCTTCGCATCTTCAGGTATGAAGCCCGCTCCCCACGGCGCAATTGCCGCAAAATATTGAGGGAATTTGGCACCTAAATTCCATGTTTTCACCCCGCCCATAGAGAAGCCTGTAGCATATACCCGTGTTTTATCAATGGCAGGATATTCTTTAAATAGTATTTCTAGTAATTCAATCATATCCGAAGCCGTTCTTTCGACATGCCTGTCTACTGAAACAACCATGAAACCATGTTTTTTCCCAACGAGTGGCCACTCGGAGACCCATGCTTGATGTTCAGCTGTATTACCGCCACCGTGGAAAGTAATAACAAGGGGTATCGTGCTTTCCTTATCCAAATCTAAATCGTTAGGAATATATTCACGATAACGAATAGGACCAGTGCTTAACTCCCTAACTTCAATTGTTTCTTTGATACCTTCAGCTTCATAATTTGGGACTCTAATAATAACACTTTCTAGTCGTCTAGTCGTTCCTGATAATTCTTCATAAGTAGATAAGACGATATCTTTTACAAAACCTTTTGTGACTTCGCTTGTTTTGACAGCATATATCTTGTTTTTTTCATTTAATGCTTTCAATCTTTCTTCGGTTCTTTCAACAGGATTAACGGCAATGATCGGTATATCCTGACCAAATGCTGGATCTGGACTTGCTGGTAAAACAGTATTATTAAACAGGGTGATAAAAGCAGGAGTTGCATCTCTTGTTCCCCAAGGTGGCTGTTGCTCATACAACACTTCTTTAGCAAGGTTTTCGGCAACAAAATCTGCTCCACTACCTTCAGCATAAACATAGATGCGTTCAAACCAACCAGGATATGGCCCATCACCAGTGATTGTAGCAATCCTTTCGTTTTCTGTGAACTTTGATAGCACTTCATTATAAGAGTTTACATCAGATGGACGCCATGATTCACCCTCAGGATTAATAAAAGCGACAATCGATCCTTCTCGATCAGCAATTTCAGCTAGTCCTGATTCAACGGCTGTTTGTTTGGCTGATTCCTCATTATATTTTTCATGACCAAACACTAGAATGATAGGCACTGTCGTAACTCTCGTTCTGATATGTTTACTATCTTCCGGTATGTAAAAATAAGCTTCACCCTGACTAGTAGCGATCACCTCAACTCTACCATCTGCATGATTTGTAGAAATCTTATCTTTGTTTTTTTTACTCATCGCAATACCTCACTTCTTCTATTCGTATGATCTGTTAAGAGTTTGATATTAAGATTGCAAAACTTATTGATGGAATTTAAACAAGTTTCTGTTTGTCTTTTAGATAACTTATTTCCTCCTATCCAAATAAAATATTAAATTTTCTTACCTACATTTTTTAGTAAAAGTATCCCTATCTATATAATAACCTATTTTCGATAGCGCTTACATTATTTTGTAATTTCTTGGCATATTATTTTGTCTATAATATCCAGATTTGATCATCTGCGACAAAAAGGCTGTTAGTAAATTTGGTTTAGAAGCTAATTTACCTTATTTTTTCGAAAACTAATTTGATAAACGATGTACATGCCAGCAAAAAAGGTCGCAAATGAGGAAACGGCAATTGCCCAATTACCAATCCCGTCCATTTCTTTTAATAACACAATTAATGATCCTGAAATTAACCCGATCATTACCGAATACGTTGCAAATGGAAATCGATCTAGCAAATATTTAACAAGTCTGCTTGCAAAGAGAATCCCTGTAACGACGCCAATAACAATAGGAATGATCACCGGTAAATTAAAATTGATTAGCGATGAAAGGGCAATTTCATACATGCCTAATATAGTTAGAATTAACGCACCACTAATTCCTGGTAATACAAAAGCTGTACTAGCGACAAATCCCCCTATAAATAAAAACATATAGTTTGCAAGCGATAGATGAGACGCATCAATATTTGTAATATCAGTAAATAATTGACCTACAACAACAATTCCGTAAAAAAACAACATGAGTATATAATGATTGGTTTTCGGCTTTTGCTGTCGTTGTTGGTATTGAAAGCCCTCTTTCCATAAAACAGGTAAATAGGCTACGATAATTCCCATGAAAAACATCAGGGTTGGCGTTCGGTAAGTTCTTAATAAATACTCAATACCAAACATTGAGACAAACACCCCTAAAACAACGCCAATACTAAAAGGAATAAGAAAGGGTAAGGCTTGTTTACGTTTTGGGGTCGTCAAATTACTTAACGCATCAATTAACCGATGGTAAAAACCCAGTACCAGCGCAACCGTACTTCCACTGATACCTGGCACAAGCTCAGTAATTCCTAAAATAGCACCTCTCGTAAAATTTTTCAGCACACATATTCTCTCCTTACGTGCCAGGATCGTGGATTTTATTGCATCGGCCTAGCTGTGCAACAGACTAGGTAACCAATAGGGATAGATCGCTTCACCCATTAATACGGAAGACTGATCTGTCCAGACACGACCTAAGCAGTTGGATACTTTTTAATTTATACTCGTCCTACTGTTAGTCATATTATTATAAATAGACAAACATTATTACTTCATTTAAATCAGAACGAAATACATGAAAAAAGAACAGCCAACTTTTAGCTAAGGACTAATCCGTTTTAAACGACAAACCGTCTAAAACAAATCTGGAAGAATGTTGTAAATATATTGATTTTGCCAATGCCACGTATGGTCGCCACCGTCACAGTCAATAAAGTAAAAATTACCTTTAGTCGGGTCTGCAGAATGGATAAATTGATCTGGAAATTCTTTAAGGGCATCCATTTGAGGTTTCATGTTTGGATAAGCAATATCACGGTTTCCTGTTGCACAAAACAGATAATAATCCTCGGGAAGATACCCAGAATTTCTCGCAATCTGCGCTAAGTAAGCAGCCGTTTCTTTAGCCTTTTTCCCTTCCCCTTTTTGGACCAATGCCCAACAATCACCACTCAACGGTACAAAATATTTAACATAATCCAAGGCATGAATAAACACATTCCAGGTTGTCACTGATCCCATAGAAAAACCACCAAAGGCACGATATGAACGGGATGCAATTAAATCTTCCTTTCTACCTGATTTTGCATATGTATGATATTTTGTTTCCACAAAAGGAATGAGGTCATTGATCAACTCATCATGAAAATAGTCGGTTTCAACTAAAGGAAGTGGATGATCTAAAGATTCAACATGACTTAGCTTAGGATCATTTTCTAAATTATTTTTTACACCATAGAAGGTTGGTGTTACCACAATTAATGGTTCAATATCGCCATTGGCAATCATATTATCTAATATATTTTTGAGTTCACGATTTTCACCGGGACCGCCAAACAATAGATTTTCATCTTCCCCACCACCATGCATTAAATAAAATACAGGATATTTTTTGCTAGCATCAGCTGGATCATAACCATAAGGCAGATACAGGTTTAGATGTTTTTCCTTTGCCCCATCAGCCAGATTTGTCACTGGATAGTACACACTTTCAATTACTCCTTGTTTCTCACAATCATTTCTGTAATGATCTGGAAGCGCTTTGAATTTTTTCACCATAAAAATTCACCTCTCCTAATTGATTTAATTTATGTTTTCTCTTACTGTTATGAAACAGCTTTTTGCTTTTTTTGATAAAAATTAAAGAATACCATGACAACTAGCATGAGCACTGCACTTACAAAAAATAGAACTGTATAATTAAAGATATGTGAAATGGCGCCCCCAATCATGGGACCGATCCCTTGAGCGATATCTGCACCAATGAAGAAAGTACTCGTAGCCACACCAACACGCCCTGGATCGACTCTTTTTATACATTCAGCTTGAAGTGAGATTTGTCCCCCACCCTGCCCAATTGACTTGAGCACTGAAGCAACGAGTAATAAACCCAAGGTCGACGCTAGACTAATCATTGCCATCGAAATCGCTGTCGCAATGAGTGACACATTTACGATTAAGGTTAATCCCTGCTTATCAGCAATTTTTCCGACAAATAGCCGGAGGACAAATAACACAATCGCACCAACAGAGAAAAACAAACCAATATTAGCAATATGTCTTTCCTCTGCGACCAGCACTAAAAAGGAACTTACGATTCCATTTCCAAATGAAAACATACCACCAACAGCTGCATAAACAATAACTTCTTTGGCTATAAAATCATTAAAATTAAATTTCTTTTTCCTTTTTTGTTTTGGTGGTGTTATCTCCCGATATGGCACAACTGTTAGCAATAAAACTCCAATAAAAGACAGGGTTGTTACAATTAAAAATAACGGCTGAAAACCATAGCTACTGGCAAGACTAACAGCAATATTTGGACTGATAATTTGAGCCAATACTTGACCAAGTCCATAGTAACCAATCCCCTCAGCGATTCGCCCCTTTGGTATGTAATTTGTGACAAGGGCAATATTAACTGTTCCACTAATCCCAAAAGCTACACCGTGGAGGATTCGGAAGAAAAATAAGACGGGTACATTATATGAAAACATATAACCCAATAGTGCAAAGCTCATTAACAAATTGGCTGCGATGCATAGTATTTTTTTATTAACTGAGTCTGCAGTTACGCCAGCAATGGGCCGAATAAGCAAGGCAGATATTGAAAATACACCTGCAATTATTCCGGCAATTGTTAGGGAAGGCGTTACTTCTAATGCATATTTAGAAATAGTAACATAAACCATGTTAAAACTCATGGCGGTTATAAAACTAACAATGATTAATAGAATAAATGGTCCATTCAGTAATTTCGTTACATTAGTTGCTAACTCTGTATCTTTGTTCATGATAGTCTCCTTAACTCTTGAATCAGTCTTAAATAAAAAAACGACTACATACGTTGCTAAGAAAATGAAGGTTCAGTGTAAGTACCTGAAAAAACTTCAGCTACACGATGAAATCCACAACCTTTTTCATCATTTATTTAATATTTTCATAAACCCTTGACAACAATGAGAGAAAGGTTTCTTTCTCATCCTTAGTAAATCCACTGAAACTTAATTGCTCAGTCTCGGAAAAAATTCGGGATACTTCCTCTGCCATTTCTCGCCCTTTTTCAGTTAAGAAAACGCTAAGCGCTCTTGTTCCTGATGGAAACACCTTTGTTTCACGTTTAATTAATCCCTTTTTTTCCATGTTTGGCAAAATACTTGTAATTGTTGCTGGTTCAACTTCACAAGCTTCCGCTAACTCCTTTTGCATACATCCTTCTAATTCAACCAATTTTTCTAAGATTTTTGGTTGTCCTGAGGATAGACCAAGCTCACTAAATTTACTTCGACACATCTTAAAGTGTGCATTTAATGTACCATTCAATAACTGATGAAACTCCATGGTATGACCAACTCCTTGATAACAGATTAGATACCTAATTAGATATCTAATCTATACCTAAATTAATATCAACATATTTTTTGACTGGTGTCAATAATGTAATCCTAGTTACACTATGATTCTAGTTTTATCTCATATTTTCATTGAAAAAGAGAGTATTCTAATGTTATTATTTAAATATTCAAAATTTTGTATCTTTAAAAGGAGTGAAAATATTGACAACTGACACAGGTAATGTTCCTAAGTTGTTTTACGATGGGTGCAGTATCGATGTCCTTTATGATTATCACGAAGATGCAGTTCAATGGTATGAAACACATTTAGGTTGGAAAGTTGAACAACAAGAAGACTGGCTTCCTGACCCGAGGGCAACGCAAGGAAAAATGACACATATGGGACGAGGTGCATGGTTAGTATCCTGTGTTACAAACGAACGATTACCTTTTCATTATGCCGAACGGGGTACGGTTGACTCAAATATACGAATTTGTTTTAAAGCAAAAGATTTACATCATGCACATGCGTCATTTTTTGAACAAGGAATTCGGGTTTCAGAAATATATGCTGGGCCTGGAGGGCATCAATACTTTGATGCGTGGCTCACAGCGGAAGGAACGCGCTTTACCTTCCAGGATGAAAATGAGGATTCGCCTATTGCTTTCCCAGATGGTGACAATTTTCGCGATACTTGTATTCGTATCGGAGTTAGTAATCTAGAAAAATCAGTTGAATGGTATCAGCGTTTTGTTGGCATGGCAGTAGAATCGGAGCACATTGATGACGGGTATGTGGTCATGTCACTTGGTGTCAATCATCATCCTGATGGAAAATCCAAATGGGTGCTGGAAACACTACCTGAAAATACGTATCGAGGTAAAATTGACGGACCATTAAGACCTTTATGCTTTGTTCATAATTCAGATGAGTTTTTTAACTATCATCGTTTTTTACAGGATCATGATGTAGAAGTAGGAGACCTTGGCGGATTTGTTGATCGAGGAATTGCCATGTTTCACTTTTATGATTTAGATGGCAATCGATTTAATGTAAGTAGTTTTGTTTAATAGATATTTAACAGTAATTGATATTTTCCCTGGGTTCGAATAGGTACCCAGTTTTCTTTTTAAAGTTCAAGAGCTCGATCTACGAGCGGGAAAAACAAATTTAAAAAATGCTTCTATTAGCAATATTTTTTTCAGCAAAATGAATGGTATATAAAAGACTACAACCAAATTACTCACCTAACCAAAGATAAGAAGCAAGAGAACTGATCTCTCGCCCCAATAGTATTTTCACAATCGAAGGATTCGAATCCACGAACCATTATATATTACTCTTGACGTTCTTCCGTGTAAAAATGGAAGGTGACACCGAATTTGTCCTTCAATATCCCATAAGCTGGACTAAAACTTGTTTCTGCTATTGGCATTTCAACTTGACCGCCTTCTTGTAACGCTTCAAAAGTTTGACGTGCTTTCTCTGCGTTATAAAACTCTATACAAATCGATACTCGGCTGCCCTCATTCGTTGGTTCATCGGGAAATGAATCGGAAAACATCATGACTGATTCACCAATTTTAATCGCACCGTGTGCCACACGATCTTTTGTCTCAGGTGGTAGAGAAGAATCTGGATTTTCAGGCATGTCACCATAGGTAATTATCCCCAGATTTTCTCCCTCAAAGATTTTTTCATAAAAATGAATAGCTTCCCTTGCCTCACCGTTCAAATGGATATAAGGATTAACTTGCATGACTTCAGCTCCTCATCATGTTAATGATTTGTATTCCTGTAAAAGTATACCCATCAAGCCCATTAATCACACCTTGAATTTAGGACAGCGCGCTATGTATAAAGTATCCCCTTGTACGCTGTGAGCTGCCGACCTCACGTTACTCAAATATATTTCAGTCCATTAATAGGCGACAGCACACTAACCCCCTCTGTCAATAAGCAAAAAAATGATCCCTTTACGAGATCAATGTTTACTTTGTCGGTTTTGCCCAAACTAATTGGAAGATACCTTGCAAATACCTTTCCATCCATTCAATTTGTAAATTTGATTCGGATAATAACGCTTGAATATTACGATTACAGTGACACCCTGATACCTCTTTCCATCACCTACCCCAAACTGTATTTGAATATCCTTAATATTATTTGGCTAAATGGGCCGAGGAACCGTCACTAGACCCACGAAATCTTTCACTTTCAAGTTGAGGGTCCGCCCCACGACCTAGTTATTCTGCAAGAAATTGTTGTAGTTTTTCATAATGACCCTTTGCGTCGTGCCAGCCTAATTCATAGAGTTCTTCTAAACGCTCTTTGTTTCGTTCCATTCTGCCTACAGGTAAGGTTTTACTTGGTCGGATAACATATACTTTGCCAAGTTTTTCCTGTTCATCAATATATCGCATTGTTTCATTATATATTTTATAACGTACACCTAGAAGATCACTGATTTTTGGATGTTTTTTATATTTCAAGAAAGAGGTTAATTTACTAGGTCGTTTATAATAGCCTTCTGGCTTGGTCAGGATAATAACATTCTTCTCAAAACCTTCCTCTTGTGCTTTTTTAATCGGAATCGGATCAACAATCCCACCGTCTAATAGATGGCGACCTTGATATTCTACACTTGAAGCAACAAAAGGAAGTGAACTCGAAGCTCGAAGTAACAAAACGAGATCATCGCCATGATTCGTTTTATCATAATATACAGGTTCCCCTGTTTCACAATCCGTTGTGACGACAACAAATTTCTCAGGGCTGTTACGAAATGTATCCATATCAAAAGGAACGAGTCGATTTGGGATCTCATCAAAGATAAAATCCATACCAAAAACTTCCCGTTTCCTAATAAAATTCGTGAAGGATATATAACGCTTATCTTCTACATAACCGAGATTTACTTTTTTATTACGACCTTTTTGTCTGGACAGATAGGAAGCCGCCATACATGCCCCAGCTGACACGCCGATATTATATGGAAAATACAAATTCTGTTCCATAAAATATTCAAGGACACCAGCTGTGTATAATCCCCGCATTCCACCGCCTTCTAGAACCAAACCTGCCTCTACCATCATCAAGCCCCCTCATCATCTGTCTATTACTGTATTAGCGAATATATTTATTTTATCAAACTTATTGTTAGGGTGCTCGAACCATACTTTTGTTGTTGTCGATTACTTCGTTTGTATAGAGGAAATAAAACTAACAAAGTTTTGGAGTGAATCCTATGTTATACATGTTTTTTAATCCAAGTAGCTTATCCGCGATTCAAATCGGGCAATTCACTTGCTACTCGCTTAACAACAATCAGTATCTTCGCCAGCTCGCCACATATCAATCGTTTGCTGGATAAATTTTTCTAGGCCTGTTTCTATCATCTTGATCGTTTTTCTCACACGAATGCAGCCTTTTCCGTAATTATAACCATCTAATAGGACTTCCGCATTTGGAGTTTTTTCGATTGTTCCTACATAAAGACTAACATAATGTTTTTGAGCATTGAGCGCAAAAACATAGCTATCGTCCTTGCCGTAATTTAACATCTTATAACGGATAACTTCTTCCAATTCAGGTGCATAGTCTAAAATCATTTGGCGAATGACAAGTAAATTCTCTTTTCGCAATCTTCTTCAAGCATGTCTAAATACTCTTTAGGATTCTTTGCATATATTGCATATTTTATTTCCACCCCTACATATATCATGATTACTGATATTCTACATGAAGCTACTCATCATTGCACGATTATGTTGCTGATTAACCTGATATTAATAGCGAATTTAATCTCATAATTTGCTATGATACAAATATATCTTGTACGCTAGATTCCATTAGAGGAGGAATGAAAAATGACGACCGTTTATGATTTTTTTGTAGAAAAACCAAATGGGGAAGTACAATCTTTAAAAGACTTTGAAGGCAAGCCTCTTATCATCGTGAATACAGCAAGTAAATGCGGACTAAAAGGCCAATTTAGGGAATTACAAGAAATATATGAAACATACAAAGATCAAGGTTTAATGATACTTGGATTTCCAAGTGGACAGTTCAATGACCAGGAGTTCGATAATATCAACGAAACGACAGAATTTTGCCAAGTAAATTATGGGGTTACCTTTCCAATGTACGCGAAAATTGATGTCAATGGTGAAAATGCCCACCCGCTATTCCAACATTTAAAAAGGACTAAAGGCGGTATGCTATCCAACGATATCAAATGGAACTTCACAAAATTTCTCATCGATCGTAACGGAAACGTCGTAAAGCGCTATGCACCAACAACAAAACCAGGAAAAATGATCAAAGACATTGTGAAGGTCCTGTAGATATAGCCGTTGGACAGTATTTAAAACAATGAATAAATTGGTCTATCGATTTATTTGTTATTTATTACCTAGCTGTCAAATCTCCTGTTATAAAAGAGCCATATTGTTATTCCAGCTTTGAAAATTCAATAACCCTATATATCATAATCTTCGTTGTTCTCTCCACACAAAATAAGTATTCCATATACTTTCGGTACAAACTTGTAAAATTTTCTAAGGAGTAGCTATAATGGAAAATAACTTAGCTAAAATAGAGATCGAGGAATTTGCTAATGAATCCTCATCATCAACTTAAGCAAACAGAGTTTACATATTATAAATGACAATTTGAAAGGAAAATAATCATGAAAAAGCAATTTATTGTCATTGGTCTTGGCCAATTTGGGATCAGCTTAACTCGAACCCTTATTCAAAATAAACATGAGGTTTTAGCTATCGATAAAAATATTAAAATGGTAGAGAGAGTTGCAGATATCGCAACCCATGCCATACAAGCAGATTGTACAGATGAAGAAGTATTAGAGGAAATTGGCGTAAATAATTTTAACCACGCCATTGTGTCGGTTGGTGAAGATCTTGAAGCAAGTATTTTAATTACATTGTTATTAAAAGAGCGAGGAGTTCCTCAGGTGACTGCGAAAGCTAACACGACTATTCACGGAAGAATGTTAGAAAAAATTGGTGCTGATCATATTGTGTATCCTGAGAGGGACATGGGGATACGATTAGGGAAACAGCTTAGTTCAGAAAACTTAATCGACTATATCGAATTATCGCCGGATCATAATCTGGTCGAAATGAAGGCTCCGCCAGCAATGAATGGACGCTCACTAAAGGATTTAAACATTCGTGCCAATTATGGTTGTAATATCATCGCCATTAAGCATGGTGAGGAAATTAATATGTCGCCAATGGCTGATGATATTATTCAAACAGGTGATGTATTGTTATTAATGGGGAACAATAATGATATTCGCCGTATGGAGGATAAATATGATCGAACAAGATAAACAGAAGTTTAATATGAGTCCTCCCCAACTGATTATGTTAATCTTCGTCCTGCTCATTTTCACTGCTTCAATTCTATTATCGTTACCAATCTCTGCTGCTGAGGGAGTGACAATCAGTTGGCTTGATGCACTATTTACCGCAACATCTGCTGTCTGTGTGAATGGCCTTGTCGTCATTGACACGGGTACATCTTTCTCCATGTTTGGTCAAGTAATCATTTTATTTTTAATTCAAATTGGTGGAATTGGCTTTATGACCTTTGGTGTTCTTGTAGCTATCATCCTCGGAAAACGAATCGGATTAAGGGAACGTTTGTTTATGCAACAAACCACCCAATCCCATTCAATCAAAGGCGTTGTGAGGCTTTCCTGGTATATTATTTTTATTGCTCTTTCATTTGAAGCTATTGCTGCGATCATTCTTACGCTTCGCTGGATTACTGATATGGGATTTGGACGAGCCTTATATTACGGTATTTTTCACTCAATTTCTGCCTTTAATAATGCCGGCTTTGCTTTATGGTCCGATAGTCTAAGTTCATATATCAATGACCCCATCGTTAATCTTACTATTGTCGTCCTTTTTGTTTTAGGTGGATTGGGATTCATGGTGATCATTGATATATTTCAAAAGCGCTCGTGGCGAAATTTTTCTTTACATACAAAAATCGTTCTCATTTCATCAGGTTCATTATTGGTAATTGGTTTTCTGCTCCTGCTGTTATTAGAAAGTTGGAACGTCGCTACTTTTGGGGAGCTATCTTGGAGTGAACGCCTATCAGCGGCATTTTTCCAAAGTGCCACCCCTAGGAGTGCTGGCTTTAATACTATTGATATTGGAAACATGCTATCCTCTTCTCAACTTATTTTGATTATTCTTATGTTTATTGGCGCTTCATCAGGTGGAACAGGCGGAGGGATAAAAACGAACACATTTGTCGTTCTATTGTTAGCAACCTTTAATACCTTCCGTGGTGGTGGACCAATTCATGTTTTCCATCGAAGAATCGCCATCGATACTGTCATGCGTGCCTTAGCGGTTGTAATTAGTTCTATCGCTTGTGTATTTATTGTTGCGTTGCTCTTAACGATTACGGAAGGCATGTTGGAAAAACAATTTTTAGAAGTGCTCTTTGAAGCAACTTCAGCTTTTAGCACAACAGGGTTATCGATGGGCCTCACACGGGAATTAACACCAATTGGCAAAATTATTGTTGCGCTAACGATGTTTATCGGTCGTCTAGGTCCACTTACCCTTGCCTATGCATTAGCTAAGAAAAACCGTACTACAAAAATTAACTATCCAGAGGACCATGTGTTAATCGGATAAAACGATAAGAAAAATGTCATGGAATTCATCCCCATGACCAAGAAAAAAGTGGGTTGAAGGACCGATCCCTCAACCCACTTTTCTGATTTATATTTAATTCCCGTTTAACTCTGGGAACTTATCTTTATCCAAAATTGTTCCTACTACTACTTCATCACCAATTTTTCTTTCAACACGGTAATTACTTTTTTCGGTAATATAGTCAATTTCTGTTAAGTACTCAATAAACTCTTTAGCATTTAGGCATTCCGGTGCATTTACACCAGCTTGATTCATTTTACCTTCGAGAATTTGGATCGCACCTGCTGCTACTGGAAGTGATGTAATCGTTTTTCTTTCAGGATGTGATGAACAAAATGCAGGCAGTGAAATAATTTTATACAACATCACAATCTCTAGATGGTAAAACCTAATCCCGTAATCCACCCTATCGGTTTAACACAGATTCAATTTGGCTATTTAATTCGTCAATATGAACTTCTTCAATCAACGTATCTTTGAGATCATACTTTCTTTTTAGCTTAAGTATTCTCATGACACTCTCATTAATTCTGTCTTCTGATAATTCGCCATTCTCCACAGCTAATTGCAATTCTATAAAAATCTTTTCCATGTTTTCATACTCGTGAGCAACCATAATAATATCGCTACCTGCTTGTACGGATGTGACTGCTGCATGACCAATATCGTAGTGATCAGTTATAGCTTCCATTGTTAAATCATCTGTAATCACAACGCCATCAAATCCGATTTGGTTTCTTAATAACTCCGTAATCACTTCATGTGATAAGGAAGATGGAAAATCCGGATCAATTTTTGGTAAAGATAGGTGAGCTATCATCACCATATCTGCTCCTGCTTCGATCGCTCGTCTAAAAGGAATAAGCTCTAATTGTTCTAATTCAGCAAGGGACTTGTTAACTGTCGGCAAGGCAAAATGGGAATCAACTGATGTATCACCATGGCCTGGAAAGTGTTTAATAGTTGGGATAATGTTTTCTGCTTGTATTCCCTTCATCGTCTGAATCCCTAACTCACTCACAATATCATATTGATTACTAAAAGAACGATCACCAATGACAGGATTATTCGGATTACTGTTCACATCAAGAACCGGGGCAAAGTTTATATTAAATCCGTATGCCTTTACCAAACTTCCGAGGAGACGTCCGATTTCATATGAAAAAGCTGGATCGTTCCTTTTACCTATTTCCATGTTTGTTGGCAGTTCAGTTAATTCGCCGGGGAGTTTAGCTATTCTCCCCCCCTCTTGATCGATGCCAAAAAACAACGGTATATTATTGTGATAATTGATTTGCTTAATGTCATTCATATATTTAGTCGTCTGTGAAGGTGAAACTAGATTAAACCCATTAAAAATAATACCGCCAACATGGTAACGATTAATGAGGTTCTCTGCTTCAATGTTTATCTCTGTACCAGAAACACCTGCAAATATCATCTGGCCAATTTTTTCATCAAGACTCAGATTTTGAATAAATTGCGAGATTACCTTTTCATCAGTAGGAAGCTTCTGATTTGGATTAGATGGATTAAGTGCTACTACTGAAATATGATGAACATGAGGATTCAGCTGATCGTCATTCGGATTATCTAAAATCCATTTTAATTGAAAGTCATCATCTACATTGTAGGATAAAATGATATGATCATAATCCTGATCTTGATAATATCTAATTTCATCAGCATCACCTAGTTGGATTAATAGGTCGTGATAAAAAACTTCTTGAAGTTCTGCTGCATATGAGCGTAGATCAACAACCAAATTATCCTGATAACCAATCGTTACATCTGGATTATGATAGATAGCATAGTCGCCAACCGTTGTTTCATCGATTCTTACCGGCTCACCATATAGACCTACAACTTCTTCATAATTTGTCATACCAGCGATAATAGATAACTCCATGATCATCCCTTCTTGAGCAAGGGCCACAATATCACTGATATACGCTTCAATGTTGAAATATTTATCATTTGTCGAAAGATTTGCTGAATGATCATCTAATGATGGTGTTTCAACTTTCGAGATAGGTGGATTTGAAGAATCCGTATTTTTATTGTTTTCATAATTAAATTTATAACTGACTATCAAAACGAGACAGATGATCAATAATATGATAGTCACTTTTTTAAACATGCTCTCCATCCTAACGGTTTGAATTTAAGTATTATTAATGGTAAAAAATATAGAAATATGATCCGCTATTCTTACCTATTACTTGGCAAATAGGCCAACATTTAAACTGCTTTAATCATAAGTCGAGATATCGGATTCAATAACAATACTCATTAATTTGATCAAGGTATATAAAGATACATATTTTATCTAATTATGAGGAAAGTGACAATAAACCGGTGCATATGACCAGTGCTCCATTTCCTCGTGGTGGGTCAACTGTATTAACATATTGGTTGAGGAATATGCCCCAACGACTTATGCCCAAACTAGATCTCCGATGTAATAATATCCATTAATTGGGATACTTGATCTGATGGGATATTTTCAGACAAACGGGCTGCCGCTATGACTGGCGCCCATTGAAACACTTCCGATCTAAGCAATCCACTCTTATCGCAATATAACCTCAAATACATCTCTGCTAATTCCGTTGAAAATTGATTGTATAAAAGGTAAGTCCGATATACATCTGCCCGAATATCTCCTGCACTTGAATCAATCCAATCGATCACTATCACTTGGTTATCACTCTGAATTAAATTAAACAAATGAAAATCTCCATGACAAAGTCTTTTCTCATAAGAATATGAATCTAGTTTTTTTAAAATTTTATTCTTTTGTTTTGGGTTTAGTCTATTCGTATCTTTAATTTGTCGGTACAATTTTTCATTCATCGATTCAATTTTATTTGGAATCATGCTATGAATCTCAAGTTGGACCTCAACTGAGATATTCATGTAATACGCCATTTTCTCTTCGTTAGCTAATGCCATTTCGCCTAATGTTTTCCCTTTTATGTATTCCATAATAATTGCCGGACGCCCGTCTACCTTAGTTACCTCTATAATCTTAGGCACAGGAAGTCCACAAGAATATGCATATTTTTGCTTAGTTGCTTCGAATATAGCTACCTGATCTGATAGATAGTCGTAAACTTTAACTACTCTATTTTCATCCAAATATATTTTCGCAGTATTCCCTTCTGCAATTGGGGCACCTAAATTCATTGAACTACCACCCTACACTGATTATTTTGCTCGGTTTCCCGAGTCTACCTTGAGGTTGCTGAGTCACGGATTCTGCACAATGAACCTGTTAGTTAATGTCATCGATTAAAACATCTCTAGCTACAATTTTCAATTCAGACAAGGGTGAATCTAGGAGTACACAAAGTTCGAAGCCTTCATCTTTCGGGTAAATTTCATCATATAGCCAATAAGCTCCATTAAGTTCTTGTTCTATTTGTATATGACTAACTCCAGTAAATCGTAATTTAACTTTCGTGAAATAATGAAACCCGCCACTACAATCTAGCGTCATCGTAAATGTATCATGAGGTAGCATTTCTGTGGACAGAATGACTGCATCATGTAGTGAATTCTCAACTAGGTTAATTGCAGATTTTGGAAGCTCATGTTTAGTTGATTCATAATATTCATTGTATTCCGCCCATAATTGGTTCATTCGATTTTCATAATCCTCTTGCCACTTATCAACCAAATTTCTTAATTCTGCTGAAGGATACTTTGAATTAAGTGTTCCATTATGAATATATTTATGAAAAGATTTGGGCAAGAATTTCAACAAATCTTCTTTCATCTCTTCTAAGTTTTGTTGAAATCGGCTTTGATAATCTATTCCCTCTTCTTGATAAAAGGCAAGTTCTTCCTCCCACTCTTCCCTTGTCTCTGGCAAAACTAAAAATCCTGATACCTGCATTTCCCTATACCATTCTTTTGTAAAATATCGCATCTGTTTACTCTCCTAAAATATGTTATCTATATCATACATTTATTTAATAAATATTAATAGATGGTATCGATAGATTATGAGTCAAGTCCACAATCTTGTGTAAAATACAACACAATGTTTTTAACTTCAGTTT
>CALAMD010000034.1 GCA_937925695.1 uncultured Bacillaceae bacterium
CATCTGGTGTGGAGCATTTTTGTTTCATTTTGCAGAAAATTACCTTGATGCTGCAGCATGTTACCTCATTGTAGAATGAGGCTATGCCTGTTTACGAGCGACTTCACACTAGTTTGGATCAACTTCGGCCTGTTTACGAGCGACTTCACACCGGTTTGGATCAACTTTCGCACATTTAAGAGCGACTTCACACTAGTTTGGATCAACTTCCGCCCATATACGAGCGACTTCGCACATTTATCAATCATCTGCAGCCACAGATTCTACAAATAAAAAAAGGATATTGCATTAGAAATCGCCCTCCTGTTTTAACGAAGGATTCTGTTTCCAATGCATATCCTATGGTACTCATCTATTATTCTCTGATTAACTCATAAATATTTTGGCCGTTTAATGGTGCGGTGTTAAAGTAGGTTGTTCCATTAATGTCGTAGCGGACAGCGTAGGTAATGCCGCCCCCACCATCGCGCACACCTTTAATCTCTACAGTTCCCACCGCTGGAACTGTTATTTCTCGTGGTTTGTGTTTGATCATAAATGCATCTGTCATCGGTGTACCATTAACGAGCACCTGAACATAATCGCCATCCTCTGCGGCATAGTCCCAAACCCATATTTTCGTTTCTTCAGCATCTGAGTTATGGACGATCGTATGGTCTTGGGCGGCTAATTCTTCATCCGCACTTAAGATAACAGCACCTGAAGACAGTTCAGTGGATACTTGTTCAGACAAAGCACGTTGAGCTTGATCTGATGTATCTACAGTTGTGGTATTGACAAAAGGTAAGGCAACAATTCCAATAGCTAAAGCAATCGTGCCAAATGTTTTAAATAATTTATTTGAACGCTTTGGTAGCTCCGCTGTTTCTTCGGCTTGTTCTTGTTGAACACTCGATAGATTGAGCGAGCCACCATCTTGATCATTATTTCCAGTTCCTGCTGCTAGATCAGAACCAGCATCGTGTTGGTCAACCCAATGAACCTCATTCTCAGAGGCCATTTGCTGATGCTGTTTTTGATCCTGATGGGCGACTTGAGCACGCCCCCCTTGGTCCACATCAACAGCTCCACCAGTAGTGTCTAATTTTTCTACTGACTGGTACTGATCTTGAACCTCTTGATCATCAACATTTTCTACCGGATGCCCATGTCCAAAATGGTCAGCGACCTGCTTTTCAGAATTTTCCCGTTTAAGCCTACCATCATCCGGATAACTTTGCATTTGTCGATGTTGTACCTCAGCCGTATTGGTCTCTTGTTTTTTCGATACACGTGCTTGTTGCGAACGTTCTTGGACACGTTTAATACGGTCATGCAAATTTTCTCTACGGTTGCTCATCATTGTTGCTCCTTTCACCAATATTGACTGGGTTACGCCAGAAATAATAACACATGGCCAAGCGCCCGACCACAACGAACAAAATCATAAGGATAAAAAATATCGTGTGACGCGTCGGGTTGTTCATCTCATAGCCAAAATTAAGGATAGCCAAGCCAAGATTTAGAATCACGGTTGTCACAAAGAATATCTTCACAAAGGAATATAACCAAGGAAAAACATTATACATTTTTCGTAGTGCCGGGATAAGCAATGAAATCCCGATAAATATACCAGTAACCGAAATGATAGAAATAGCCAAATTAGGACCAGCAAATCCTGACGTCCGTATTACATTTACATCCGAGAAAAACATCAAAGGAGTAAATAGCAGGATGATGAAGACAAAACTCATGGGAAAAATAAAGTAAATCGCTGCTATCGTTCCACCAAGCAAATCTTTTAGTTTTCGCATCGTTCTACACTCCTTCGATATCTTGATCGGTAATTTCAATTAAATCTTTTTCCGATAAATACTGTTGCTGACTTAAGCGTTTTGCTTGTAAATTCAATGATCGTTCAAACACATTTCTGACATACCGTCCATTACCAAAATCATTCTGTTGACTAGCTTCTATGAAAATTTGCGCTAACTTTTCTTCAGCATGTACAGTTAACTTGAAGCCATTATCATGGTAAAACTTCTTAGCAATGTCCATTAATGCTGGCAGATCATAATCAGGGAACTCAATAATATTAGGAAAACGGGAACGTAAACCAGGATTTTGTAATAGAAAACGTTCCATATCTTGTGGATAACCAGCTAAAATAACAACAAGACGATCGCGATAATCATCCATCATTTTGACTAGCGTATCAATCGCTTCTTTACCAAAATCATTTTCATGACCTTGAGCTAATGCATAGGCTTCATCAATGAACAGAACCCCATCTAATGCCTCTTCGATGACTTCTCTTGTCTTCAGAGCTGTTTGACCAACGTATCCTGCAACAAGTCCGGATCGATCCGTTTCAACAAGTTTATTTGTTTGGATCATCCCGATGTTATAGAGCACATTGGCTACAATTCTCGCCATCATTGTTTTTCCTGTGCCTGGATTTCCAGTAAAAATCATGTGCAAGGTCTGTTGCTCAGTTACCGGTAAACCTAATTTCTTCCGTTCTGCTTGAATTCGTAGGCGAGCATGTAAACCACGAATATAATCTTTCACTTCTTCTAGGCCAATAATATTTGCTAATTCCGTTTCTAAATCAAAGGTTTTCAGTACTTTTTCAGTAGGCTTAATATCTAACGGCAAAATAATATTCATTTCTTGTGGGGCGACCTCATTGATCGCAATCCGCGCTGATTGGTTCCGGGTAATTTCTTCAATATAATTACGTACCATACGGCCATTACCTGAATGGGCACTGGCATGGCGATGCATGCGTTCAATCTCTTCTTTTAACACTGGCTTAGCCTCTTCAGCAAGAATAAATCCTTTATCAGCAATAATCATTTTGGCAATTTCAAACAATTCCTCCGCCGTATAATCGGGAAACTCGACACGAAGTGGAAATCTTGATTCAAGCCCACTATTGGCTTGTAAAAATTCTTTCATCTCCTGTTCATAACCAGCTAAAATAACAACGATCTCTTCCCGATAATCTTCTAGTAACTTAACCAAAGTGTTAATTGCTTCGGCCCCAAAACTGCTGTTATTTGTTGCTAACGCATAGGCCTCATCGATAAATAGCACGCCACCTAGGGCGGAACGAAACACTTCTTCCGTTTTCTTAGCAGTTTGACCGACATATTGCCCCGTCAAATCACTACTATCAACCTCAACTAAACGCCCTGTTTTTAACAGTCCCATTTCTTTGAACATCTGCGCCATGATCCTAGCGACGGTTGTTTTTCCAGTACCAGGATTACCGACAAAGACCATGTGCAGTGACTGGGTTGTGTCAACATTCAATCCTGCTTCTTGTCGTTTTTGTTGGGCAATAAGGAGTTTTTGTTGCGTTCGAATAAAGTCTTTTACATTTTCTAAACCTACAATTTGGGCTAGACTTGCTTCCAAATCAAATGAAGAATGGTCTTCAAAATTAAAATCATCATAAACGAGCAAATCATAGCGAGACTCTTGTTCGTGTAAAATCCGTTGCGACTGTTTCAATATGGCCGCTTCAATAATATTCCTAACTAGACGTCCATTACCACTATCATTTCTTCCTTTGATCTGGCTTTTATCAAATACATTGATCAGTGGTTCTTTACAGGTAGGATCAATTTCGTATCCCTTTTGTTGACTCATTATGTTGGCAATTTCCCACATTTCTTCTGACGTATAATCAGGAAAATGAACGATGTTAGGAAAACGGGATTTCAACCCAGGATTAGCTTGGAAGAATTTATCCATTTCATTACTGTAACCTGCTAAAATGACGACTAAATCATCTCGATAATCTTCCATTCCTTTTACAAGCGTATCGATAGCTTCAATGCCAAAGGTATCATGTTCATCACGATACAATGTATAGGCTTCATCAATAAACAAGACACCACCAAGCGCTGATTTGATCATATCACTCGTTAAGCGGGCCGTTTGTCCAACATATTCTCCGACTAGATCAGCTCTGGTCACTTCCCGTAACTGACCGGTTGATAGTACGCCAAGCGCCTTTAAATATTTGGCAACAAAACGAGCCATCATTGTTTTACCGGTACCAGGATTGCCGGTAAACACCATATGCATAGAAATATTTCCGGTGTCCACGCCCTTTTCTTCACGCATTTTCTGGACTTTTACATGATCTTCTAACGTTAAAATGTACTTTTTCACACTCTCAATCCCAACGATTTGATCAAGTTCTTGTTGAAGGTCCTCAAGGCCTAACGTTTCCATTTGTCTTACGTACTCATTTAACGGTAGTTCATCATTGGCACAGATTGCTATCAATTTGTTGTTTTTGACGTGTAAGTAAATAGGCTCATCCGTTGGCACAATATCTCTTAATCTCATTTCAGCAAGGGCTTTGAAGATATAGTGATCTACGTACTCTTGCATACTCGTAACGCCTGTTTTTTCATTAAATTGTTGCGCAATATTGTCTGCCACTTCTGGCATCACTTCAATCGTTAATGACAGTTGCAACTGACATTTTTGCTGTAATTCCGATATAACGAACCATGCGAGATTGTTTATATCCTCACGGTGATATGGATCGATATGGACAATATCACCAATGGCATCGATAAATTGACGACTTGATAAATCTGCTAAACTCTCTTTCGATTTTTCATAGAGAAACACAAAAAACTTCCCATTGGCATGGATGTCGCTAATTATTTGTTCCGTTAACATTCCTGTCGTTTCAATAAGTTTATTTTGTTCCACAGTATATCGAGCAGGCAGTTGGTAGAAACCTGTTGATGTCAATGCAGTTATCGCATCGATCACCTTCGACGGTGCTTTATCAATGTTTTCAAACAGGACAAGGTCAGAAGCACCATATAAACATGTATATAAATCTGCCAAAAAGAGATTAAATTCACTGGCAGTTGTATAAGAAGCAAGATCTATTTTGGCTATTGTTTGCTGCCTAATCAATCGATGTTCATGCAGCAAGCTAACGAGTGTTGTTACACTTTTTCGTCTACCTGAACCAGGATGACCGA
>CALAMD010000035.1 GCA_937925695.1 uncultured Bacillaceae bacterium
CCAACATAGCTATTGACACCTGTAATTAAGATCCTTTTCACTTGGAAACATGCTCCCTTGTACTCGCAATTTCATCTCTACTTTTTCTTCCTGTGCCACCTTCAACAACACCATCGCTTTTAAACACACTGATAATGGTGCCGAAAAAGCATTTAATATCCATCCATAAACTCATCTGCTCAACATATTCACCATCTAATTTCGCTTTGACTTCAATGGGCAACTCATCCCGTCCATTAATTTGTGCCCAACCGGTCAAGCCAGGTCGAATATCATTAGCCCCATATTTATCCCGTTCAGCGATTAAATCATCTTGGTTCCATAAAGCTGGCCTTGGACCAATGATGCTCATTTGGCCAACAAAGATATTCCAAATTTGTGGTAATTCATCTAACGAAGTCTTCCGTAAGAATTTGCCCATTCTCGTAATATATTGTTCTGGATTTTCTAGTAGATGAGTCGGTGTGTCTTTTGGTGTATCGATTTTCATCGTGCGAAATTTCAGGATGTTAAAATAGGTTTTATTAATGCCAACTCGTTTTTGTTTAAATAAAACTGGTCCCTTAGAATCAAGTTTAATAGCGAGCATAAGCAGTATAAAGACTGGCGATAACAGAATCATGCCTATTAAAGAAAGTACAATGTCTATCAGTCTTTTAACCTTAATATACATCTACGATACTCCCCTTAATCATTGATTAATTCTCTAATTCTGCTGCCAAATCTTTTATGATTTTAGCAACGTCTGCTCCGATCTCTTCATTTCTTAAGGCAAATTCAATCGTCGTTTTAATAAAACCTAATTTTTCACCGACATCATAACGAGTGCCCTCAAAGTCATAGGCATAAACTTTTTCTTTTTCATTTAACATTTGAATGGCGTCTGTTAATTGAATTTCGCCACCTGCGCCAATTTTATGTTTACCAAGAAAAGTGAAAATTTCAGGTGTGAGCACGTATCTACCCATGATCGCTAAATTAGATGGGGCTGTGCCACGTTTTGGTTTTTCTTCAAAATGATCGACTTCATAGAGACGACCTTCTTTTGATCGTGGATCGACAATTCCGTATCTTTCAGTTTCCTCATCTGATACGGTTTGAACCCCTACAACTGATGATTTGGTTTTTTCAAATTGATCGATAAGTTGTTTTAATCCAGGTGTTTCAGCGACAACAATATCATCGCCTAACAAGACGGCAAAGGGTTCATCGCCAATAAACTTCCGGGCACACCAAACCGCATGACCAAGCCCTTTTGGTTCTTTTTGACGAATATAATGGATATCTATTTCAGATTGTTTCACTTTTTTGAGTAAATCGGTTTTCCCGTTGTTTTTTAAGTTATGTTCTAATTCAAAATTTGTATCAAAATGATCTTCTATCGCCCGTTTTGTTTTACCAGTCACAATAATTATATCTTCAATACCTGACTCAATGGCTTCTTCGACAATATATTGAATCGTTGGTTTATCAACAATCGGTAACATCTCTTTCGGCATCGCTTTTGTTGCCGGTAGAAATCTTGTCCCCAGTCCTGCTGCTGGAATAATCGCTTTTTTAATCGTTGCCATGATATTTCCTCCAATTATATATGTATTTATTTATGATCCTTCAACAGTCATTAATTCTCGTTCCATAAAAACAATACGCATGAGTGCATCTTTTAATTCCTTATTATCATAAGAGTCAAAATGATTGATCATATGATTAATCATTTCTTCATCGACGGCGACGGTACGGCCAACATAAATTTTATCATAAACTTCTCCAGGAAGAACCTCATCCTCATTTAATAATTCTTCATACATTTTTTCCCCTGGCCGAATGCCGGTAAATTTAATTTCGATTTCATCTTCTGAGTAGCCTGATAGCTTAATTAAATTCTTCGCTAAGTCGAGGATTTTTACTGGTTCGCCCATGTCAAGGACGAAGATTTCGCCACCATTAGCAAGAGTTCCTGCTTGAATGACGAGTCTTGAAGCTTCAGGAATCGTCATAAAGTAGCGGGTCATCTCTGGATCAGTGACGGTTACTGGTCCACCGTTTGCGATTTGTTTTCTAAATAACGGGATGACACTGCCGCGACTGCCAAGAACATTACCAAAGCGAACAGCAACAAATTTCGTTTGACTCGTTTTGCTTAAGGATTGGATCACCATTTCTGCAATTCGTTTCGTTGCGCCCATGACGTTTGTTGGGTTAACCGCCTTGTCCGTTGACACAAGGACAAAGGTGTTCACTTGATAAGCATCTGCAGCTTCGGCAATATTTTTTGTACCGATAATATTATTCTTTACCGCTTCATGGGGGTTGTATTCCATTAATGGCACGTGTTTATGGGCTGCTGCATGATAAATAATTTTCGGGCGATATGTTTCAATGATCTCAAACATGCGTTTTCGATCTTTCACATCACCGATAATCGGGATAATTTCAGTCGCTTGGTCTTGGAATGTTTGCCTAAGCTCCATATCAATTTGATAGATGCTATATTCACCATGGCCAACGAGGAGAATTGTTTTCGGTGTAAATTGCATGAGCTGACGACAAAGTTCCGAGCCAATCGAGCCACCTGCCCCGGTGACCATCACCGTGTTCCCTGTCACATATTTACGAATTGCGGCAATGTCTAATTCGACGGGGTCACGGCCAAGTAAGTCTTCTACTTCTACGTTTTTCAGAGCGCTGACGGAAACTTTCCCAGTCATTAAATCTTCAATTTTCGGTATCATCTGTACTTGGACATTCGTTTTCGTGCATTCATCAACGATTTTTTGTAATTGATTTTGTGCCAATGACGGAATCGCAATAACAATGTGTTCTATATCACGTTCATTAACAATACAAGGGATATCTCTTACCGTGCCTAGAACGGGTATATCGTATAAGTGCATGCGTTGTTTGGCTGGATCGTCATCGACAAATGCAACGGGTTGTAGCTCAGCCCCATTGTTCCCGTTTAATAATTGGCGTACGATCATTGCCCCGGCATCGCCAGCACCGACGATGAGGGTACGCTTTTTCTTATTTTGTTCGGTGATGAATTGATCGCGAAATATTCGCCATGCAAAGCGTGACCCGCCGATAAGAAGGATATGAAGCATCCATGTCACTAACAGTGCCCGACGATAAATAGTAAAATTATTAATTAATAATTGAATAATTCCTGCCGTTATAATGGTTAGTGTGACGGCTTTCGTTATGGCAATTAGTTCGCCAACACTGGCGTAGGACCATACTTTGTTATAAAGCTTATAAATGAATGCATATAAATGATGAAAGATAAGAATAGCTATTGCGGTAACCGTCATCACCGTCACGTTATACGTTTCCATATATGGATGGACAAACCATGAGGCTATATAAAGAGCCGTACTGACGATGATTGAGTCTAAAATTATTAGTGAGATTAATCTGATCCGGTACGTCAACGAGGGCACTCCTTCCTAGACGATAAAACGTTACTTTTTTTCAATCTATGTTAATCTGTGGTCTTATTTTTTATGATGGTTCTTCGAAATTGGTTGATTGATTATTGATTGTCGTTTGGTAACATTTATTGCTGGTGTGTCGTGTTAGGTGCTTGTCATGATGTCAGGGGCGTTCAAATATGTATGTATAGATTGTTTAGCTAGATTGTCAGCTAAGATGTTTAAGATGATTAGCTTAAGTGTTTTTATAAAATTTTCTGTTTTTTTACACAGGTATTGATAAAACCGCTTTCCTTTGCTATAGAGAAAATGTATAGATAAATGCCAATTCAATCATTTAGCAATTAAACGGTTTTGGTGTTTTCATATCATTTCATGTTGTGAAATATATACTATTGTTTTTTGTTTTGCAAGATTAGAGAATTTTGTCACTAGTTTGAATTAATTATTTCCCCGGAAATAATATGCTGTCGATTTTTCATCTTTATTCTATAAATTTAGCATAGTTTCTTGTTTGTCGTAAGACGTCATAATACCTATTTTTCAAATAGGAACAAATGTTTTTAGGTAAACACACCTATGCTCGATTATACGTTAATTCAAGTCACCTTTGTAGTGACTTTTATAGAAACTAGTCATACTTTCAGCGTTGTTTATCATTTTTATTGAGGCGGACAATATAAATCGCGCAAGTAGCTGACTAAATCCGCTCTCCTCTTCATATTAAATTTGCGGTAGAGTTCACTTACGTAATTTTTTACCGTTCCTTCACTTAAATATAGTTCTTGGGCAATTTCTTTATTCGTTGCATTTCTTATAAGTAAATAGGCAATGTCTAATTCTCTTTTTGTTAAGCGGATATCATTGATTAATAGTTTTTCCTTTAACAGTACTTTCCGATCATAAATGAGTTGTAATACCCTATTAGCGAGAATTCTCGCTGGATAACCCGAGATAACTACTTCACCTCGATAGGTCTCCCGAATTGAACGGATAAAACTCTCACTATCGCAATTTTTTAAGAGAAACCCATCGGCGCCTGAGGCAATCCCTTTCATTAACATTTCTTCATTTGTTTCTGAAGTTAAAAAAATAACCTTTGTTTCTGGATATTTTTCTTTAATATAATGGGTGACTTTAATACCATCGATTTGAGGTAAATGAAGATCTAACAAGACAATATCTGGTTGTTTTTCGTCCATCAGTTCAATGGCTGCTTTCCCCTTGGTTACCATTCCGATGACTTGTATATCTTCTTCCTGATCGATAAGTGATTGAACTGCTTCCAAAAATAATCTGTTTTTGTCTATTAGCATTACATTTATCAGATCGATAACCCCCTGTAGAACCATTTACCCATATGATAACATAAGGGGTGTACAAAATGATGTATACCCCTTACGAAATGCTTTAAAACAGACCGAGAAATTTTCTCTTTTTCACTCTGAATGGTTCCATTCGGTTCACATTCATCCCATCAACAAGTAATTGGCTATTCTCAATAAACATATAGTAGGTGCTTGTTCCGTACGTTTCTTTCACCGTTGCAAACGCTTCCTGCATCCAGAATGAGCGGGTTGTGGTGTTGTGAGCATCTGATGCGATAAAGTGAGTGAGATTTGCTTCAATTAGTTGGTGAGAAAACTTTTGAATGTTTTTACCGAACTTCCCTACTAAACTACCAGCAGTAATTTGAGTTAATGCTCCCTTTCGCACAAAGTTATAGAGGATATCTGGACGTTCAAGTAGTTCTTGGTTGCGTTCAGGGTGAACAATAATCGGAATATAGCCGGCAACTTGGATATCAAAGAGTACTTGTTTTGCATAGTTTGGGACATGTGATGATGAAAACTCTACAAAAACATACTGCGTATCGTTCAATGGAAGTATTTCGCCAATTTCTAATCCTTCAACCATATCACCATTTATGCGGGTTTCCTGTCCTGCCAGTAACGTGAGGGGCAGGCCGTGGGATTGAAATAGGTTATTTAATATTTCCGTGTACGTCAGGATACTATCCCGTGCATTCTCATAACTTCCATTTTTGTGATGCGGAGTGGCAATAATCGTGTGGATCCCTTGGTCTACTGCCATTTTTGCCATGTTTAAACTGTCTTCCTCAGTTTGAGCACCGTCATCGATTCCTGGTAGGATATGGGTATGAATATCTATCATATTGACACTCCTCTCAACTCTAGCTATCTATTACAGTAAATTATAGCAGAGTGGAACTTGCATTTACAATTAATGGGTAAAGGTGTACTCCAAAACTATAATATAATTTTAAAAATTGAAACACAAATTATTTGAATATTTTAAATAGTCCACCTCGTTTAATATTTATTGGTGAATGTAACATAATCATTTCATTGCTGATTACGGCTTGACTATTTTCCATAAATTCATGCATCGTTGGTTTACCGAATTTCTTCTCGATTAAACGGTATGCTTTTTCTAAGTAGATACCGTGTTTCTTAGCATGATGGGCGTTTGAAGCGATAAAATGAGTGAGATTGGCATCGAGCAGTTGCTCAGCAAATCGCTGCGCTTTTCCCCCTTCTTTCCCTACTAAACTCATCGCAGATACTTGGGTCAATGCGCCTCTTTTGACTAACCGGTATAGTTGATCCGGGTTATTGAAGAAGGCATTGTTTAGTTCTGGATTGGTGATAATCGGTATATAACTTTCGATTTGTAAGTCAAAGATGATTTGATCCATGAATGGTGGCACATGACTGACCGGTAATTCTATTAAGACGTATCTGCTGAATTGGGTAAGCGGAATAACAGAGCCTGCTTTTAGATCGTCTAACAAGTCGCTATTAATATGGATTTCTTGGCCTGCCAATATTTCTACTGGTATATTGGCTTCTGTTAATTTTTCATTTAAAAAATGCACCATTTCAGGAATATGCTGACCGTCATTTAAATATTCCCCATTTTGATGATGTGGTGTAGCAATTATTTTTCTTATCCCTTGTTTGGCCGCTTGGCGAGCCATTGTTAGACTTTCAGATAAAGAATTTGCCCCATCATCAACTCCTGGTAAAATGTGACAATGAATATCAATCAAA
>CALAMD010000036.1 GCA_937925695.1 uncultured Bacillaceae bacterium
CAGTTTGGATCAACCAAGAGCGAGCTTATAATACGATCAGATTTCCAAATAAGGTTATAAAAATATAGCTGACGATACCAACTGAAAGGGCTGCGGTTAGTCCAATATAAAATGGTTTAAATCCTAGGCCTTTGAACATTCTAAAATCAGTGGACAATCCGACAGCTGACATGGCCATTCCTAATAAATAGGTTGATCCGAAAGAACTGATTGATTCATGGAAGGTCTGCCAATTATCAGGTTTTAATATGCCGAATGCTGAACCGCTATTTAACACTGTCATGTCGCCAATTGTGCGCAACAAAGCAAAGGCTAAAAAGCCAATTACAAATGAAGGAATAAATCGATACCATTTTGGCAATTCCTCTGTTTGACCTTTGTCTTGCTTAAAAAACATAACCGCTACAAGTGGGATTACAACGATGATAAATAAGTTACGCGTTAATTTTGTTACGGTTGCAACATCAATGACTTTAGCCATGTCATACATTTGACTATACATTAACGCTGAGCCTGTTACTTGGGCAGTATCATGAACGGCTGTTCCTAAAAACAATCCTACTTTCACTGGATCACCTGCAAATAGCAAATGCGCAAGGTACGGATACAATACCATGCCGATTAAGCCAAATATGGTAATGTTCGCAACGGCATAGGACACTTCATTTTCCTTTGCTTTGAGCACGGGTGAAATGGCCATAATTGCGGTTATACCACATATTGATGTACCAGATGCGATAAGCATACCTAATCTTCTTGATTGGCCTAATTTTTTCGTGATATATAAGGTGATTAGCAACCCACTAGCAATACAAACAATAATTAACGGCAGTCCCCATGCCCCTAACTTCAATGCTTCTGTTAAACTTAACCGTAAGCCAAGAAATATGATTCCTAAACGAAGGGCATATTTTGTCGTAAATGACACGCCTTTTTGAAATAGATGCGATAACCCGATAGTATTTCTTATCGCAATACCAAGGAAAATAGCAATAAAAATACTGGAAATCGGATTGCCACTACCAGCTGGTAACAGATTGCTTTTAATAAAAAATTTTTCTAAAACATCTGCTAGCCAGATCCCAAGTTGGGTGATCAATAAACATAAAATAATACCAATAATGACATTCATCACTACATTCTTTTGTTTCATAGTTAATCATTTCCTTTATAGTAGTAATTAAAAAAGAGGAGAGTGATATCACTCCCCCCTAAATATTTTCTATAAAACAAATTTACGAATGGCCTTAGCTACGCCATGATGATCATTTGTATCGGTAACAAAATCTGCTGCTTGTTTTACCTTGTCCTGAGCATTACCCATTGCCACACCGAGACCTGCACGTTGAATCATTTTAATATCATTCAAACTATCTCCTACAGCCATTACTTCGTCCATGGTAATACCTAGCTTTTCACAAACGCGTTCGATACCGTTCGCCTTATTGACACCGACTGGATTTACTTCAATATTTGTTGGTAATGAATTAGTAATTTCTAACTTGTCGTTGGTCGATAGTCTTTCTCTAATAATTTTTAATTTGTCCAAGTCTTCGGTCATATACCCAATTTTCAACCATTCATGGGCGGAAAAATCACCTGGATGGTCATAAAAAACTTTTTCTGTTGAAACGAGCCACATATATACATCTAAATCATGACCAAGTTGCCACATCTCTTCCATGAGTTGATGATCATGCAAATGACGCTCCACCAGTTCTTTTGAAGCCGTCCATATTTCACCGCCATTAACGGTCACAATATATGTATCAAGCTCTAAATCAACAGCATATGAGTAACAAAAATCAATCCACCTGCCAGTGCTCAGCATGACTTGAACACCTTTTTCTCTTGCTTCAGCAATAGCTTGGCGATTTTCCTCCGACACTTTTAAATCACTCGATAATAATGTGCCGTCCATGTCCAATGCAATTAATTTAATCGTTTTTTTTCTGTCCATGCCTTTCACCTTCTCATCTGTATTCCCTTGTCGCTTAGGTTTCTTCGCCCATCCAATGGGATCAATGGCTGATCCTTGATCATTTCAAAAAAACCCAAATCCGAAAAATAAAAAATAGGTTCATACACAAACAATTTTTTATTAAACACACCATTAAGTCTATCATAGTTTGAGAATAACATCATACTTTCGCTCCATTTACGTACGTGTAATTCTCCTAAGCAAATCTTACAAAGACACTTCAGCACCCTCGTTTTGAATCCTTTTACCTTGTTTGATTTAACAAATGACCAGTTGTTTCCGAAAGTAATTCGTTTGTGAGGATCTGTTGACCAAAAAATTCGCCCCAGCTAATCAAGTACATATTTATTCCGGCCGGCTCCCATACCAAATATAATGGCAAGCAAGGTTACTCCAATTAATACGATAAGGGGTATTTGCCAATCATTGGTGAGATCATGAATAAAGCCAATCAAAACCGGACCTAAGGCAGCTAATAAATACCCAATTGACTGGGCCATCCCAGAAAGTTCAGCAGCATGTTTTGCCGTTTTAGCTCGAATCGCCAAAAATGTTAATGCTAAAGCAAAACAACCTCCTAAAGGAATACCTATCAGCGTAGTACTAATGAAAATAGTGATAAATGAAGTGCTTAACAGCAGACCTAAAAAGCCAATAATGGCACTTCCACCTAAGATCGCGACGAGTATTTGTTGTGATTTTAATCGACCAGCGATGACCGGTACGAAAAAACTGGCGGGCATACCAATTAATTGGGTATATGAAAGCATCCATCCTGCAGCCGTAGGAGCTAATCCTTTGTCGAATAAAATTTCCGGTAACCATGAAATACTGACATAAAATAATGATGATTGCAATCCCATAAATAGCGCCACTTGCCAAGCTAAAGATGAACGCCAAATTTGACCATTACTTTTTGAAACGTTCATCACAGCGATTGATTCTGTCGTATGATTGTTTTTCGCAATGTATATCCAAATAAAGATGCCAATAATCGCTGGGATTGTCCACACGAGTAGTGACAATTGCCAACCCAAATTTAACCCCTTTGCTATCGGTAAACTGACACCTGAAGCAATCGCAGCTAAAATTCCCATCGTTGTTGAATAGACGCTCGTCATCAAAGCAGCCTGATGAGGAAACTTATCTTTCACGACCCCAGGTAACAGCACATTACAAATCGCAATGCCTAACCCAACGAAGATAGTCCCTACAAAAAGCAAAGCAACGTAAGAAAGAGAACGTATACTAATTCCCACGACAATAATGGCTAGGCCTAATACCATCGTCCACTCGTTTGTAAATCGTTGACTAATTTTCGGTACGATAGGTGATATAAAAGCAAAGGCGAGTAAAGGCAAACTCGTTAATAATCCGGCACTCCAATTCGCTAAGCCTACATCATCACGAATCATACCGATTAATGGACCAACAGAGGTCATTCCCGGACGTAAATTAAAAGCAATAAAAATAATACCAACGATGATCATGATCTGGTATATCTTTCTTGTGACTTTATGAGCATGAATGTTTTGTTGATTCAATGAAAGACTCCTTTCAACGTCACTAACAGGTTAAATATATCATAATTATAGGCATTAAAGTAAAAAACTGCATTTTTGAATTGTATTTGTGGAAATTAACATAAATAAATTCATTGTTACACCATATTTTTTCGGGAATGAAAGGAAGTGTATTTTTACATATGGATAAAATGTATTTTTGCACCGTATATTCGGACATTATAGGGATCAAATAAATGCATGATTTTTGCAAAAATTTTATCAAAAAAAAGACGCCTAATCAATGTGATTAGACGTACACAAAGAAACTAACGGTTATATTTGCCGGTAATCATCATCGTCTGAGCGACTTCTACCGAGAAAATCTTCCTCATCCGCAAATTCGGTTCCATAACTCACATTTCGTGAATGAATCGTCCGGTCTTCCTCTTCTTCCATCAGATTGGCAAAGATGGATAGACAAATAATCCCACTAAGCCCAACAAGCGTATAAACGAGACGAGAAAGGCCTGCATCCTGTCCACCAAATATCGCTGCGACTAAATCAAACTGAAATAAACCTATTAGTCCCCAATTGACAGCACCAATAATGGTCAAAGTTAAGGCAATCCGCTTCAATGTAGTCATCAAGTCAGCTCCTTTGTTATTTTGTAAGTACATAGACTTACGTTCATTAGCTTTTGCAAATAACCAAAGATTATACTGTAAAACATTGAAGAATCATTCATATAAAGGCCATTTTGGGGAATAATTAATCGCAAAAGAGTCTTCTATCTAAGTATGCGTATTGTACGATTCATTTTTACATGATTTCTTGGCGAAACATTTGGATGGTTTTCCAAGTTAAACCAAACATAAGCATAACTAAAATGACGAGTAATATGAAGGATATCCATGCTAAATATAGCGCGTATACTTCCCCATACATTCGTATTGTTGCCAGTGAAAAAGCTGCTAACGGAAATAAGAGCGACCACCAAGATAAATAAAAACGTACGGTAAAGAACCGGTTGATTTGAAATATCAGTAGCAATCCGATAAAAAATGCAAACCCATATAATATATACGAAAAGGCATTCAATGTCTCGCTTAGGTTCATATACGATACGAAGCCGACTGACGGTGGCGCTAATAAAATAAATAATGAAGGGATGAGTTGTTCTGGTAATGGCTCAGTAAAAAACAGCCGACTGACTATCAAAACCAGATAAACGATACCAAAAACAATACCAATGCTAAAGAAAAACCAGTTTACTTCTATGGGTGCGTGGTACTTCCCAGCAATAGGAATGATTAAATTACCAACTATCGGGATAAATGAAACTGGTGCGATTTGCTTAAGTTGGAATTTTTCCGACCAAATTTTTCTCGTTAAAATAAGTAAAGTTAACCCAAGCTGCATGGCAACGCCCGTAATCCAAACAATAAATGATAATGATGACGAAAAATCAATTAATAAAACAGCGAGCAAGAGCAAACTCATCGGTACTGTTGCAAAAAAATTCATTTGTAGCGGATGTTGGAATTCAGCTTTTACTTTGTCAAAATGGCGGAGTGACTGGTATCCCAATAACAAAATGTTGATCCCTAACATGATAAGCGATAGGAATAAGAAAATCGTTGATATGAGCTGGCCTAGGTCATATATTTCTTCAACATTTCTGATCACAACGGTTACCGCCATATACCCCATAACGCTAGCAAATAATGCAATGGAATAATGACGGGAAATCGAACTTATTTGCAATTTCACCCACTCCCTCCGTAGATAAAATCAATATTTGTAAGGGCTAGTATTTTATAATTGTAATTGCATTTATTGATGCGATCTTGCATATTTGATCGTAAAAAAAGTAAAATTGTGAGCAACGCATAAACAATGCATTTAGAATTTATGCATGATCG
>CALAMD010000037.1 GCA_937925695.1 uncultured Bacillaceae bacterium
AAAGCTGAAAGAAGTTGATGAAAATGGGCGAAGCATTGGTGAGTGGCATACGTTTTGTCCTCATCAAGTGAAACAGTTTATGGGATGGAAGGACGAAAATGGTCAACCACTTGGACTTGAAGACTTTTACGATGAAGACGACCGAAAATATTTCACGGAAAAATATAACGAAGCCGTCCAACATCCATTACTTCCGCGAAAAACGTATCGAGCAATGGATATCATGGCACAAATTATGGTATCTCAACTGGAAACCGGAACGCCTTACATGTTTTATCGCGATGAAGTGAACCGTCAAAACCCAAATAAGCATGTGAACGGAAAAGGTCGCACGTCCATCTTCTGTAGCAACCTTTGCACAGAAATTGCCCAAAACATGTCGGCAACGACGATTCAAAAGGAATATGAAGACGAAGACGGGAACCACGTAATCGTCCGTAAACCTGGTAATTTTGTCGTTTGTAACTTATCATCGATCCACTTACCTAATGCTGTCCGTGATCAAGTACTCGATCGCTTGATTCCGATTCAAATGCGCATGTTAGATAACGTCATTGACATTAACACAATTTCAGTAGGTCAAGCTGCCGCTACCAATCAAGCATACCGACCTGTTGGCTTAGGAACCTTTGGGTGGCATCATTTACTTGCATTAGAGGGCATCTACTGGGAGTCAGAAGAAGCTGTAAACTATGCAGATTATCTTTATGAAGACATCGCCTACTATACAATCAAGGCTTCAATGGAGTTGGCAAAAGAAAAAGGAGCCTATGCTAATTTCAAAGACTCTGAATGGGAATCAGGAGCCTACTTTCAACGAAAAGGTTATCACTCAGAACGATGGGATCAATTACAAAACCATATAACTCAATATGGCATCCGAAATGGTTGGATGATGGCTGTCGCTCCCAATTCCTCCACGGCAAAAATCGGTGGATCAACGGATGGAATCGACCCGATTTATTCGGTTGAATACGCAGAGGAAAAGAAAAATTTCAAGTTTAAAGTCACCCCACCAGATTTAGATCACAACACGTATGCGTATTATCGAAGAGTTCGTCATGAATTAAGTCAACATTGGAGCATTAAACAAAATGCAGCACGCCAACGTCATATTGATCAAGGGGTTAGCTTTAATATTTATGTACGCCATGACATTAAAGCAAAAGAATTGCTTAACCTTCACTTAAGTGCCTGGGAAGAAGGCTTGAAAACGACGTACTATGTCAGAAGCACGTCCCAAACCGAAATTGATGAATGTGAAGCTTGCCATAGCTAAAGGAGGAACATCATTGGAACCGTTAAAGAAAATTAGACTACTAAATCCGTCATTTCCTAATAAATCAACAGGGATCATCAATGGACAAGCATCCGGAATTTTAAACTGGAATGACATTGCTTATCCTCAGAATTATCAACTCTATCAAACATTATTGGCAAACTTTTGGAAGGCCCAAGAAATTAATATGCAGGATGACATTAAACAGTGGGATGACTTGCCTGAGCGAGAAAAGGATGTATTTCTCCGGATCAATACACAACTGGCATCATTGGATAGCTTACAAACGCCGACGATGACGCAAGTGATGGATTACGTAACAGACCCTAGTTTTAAAGCCATTTTTGCCGTGATTTCTCAACAAGAAGCTGTTCATAATGAATCTTATTCCTATATATTGAGTTCATTAATCCCTTTAAGCGAACAAAAAGAGCGGTTTAACGAAGCCAAAGATGATCCGATTGTCAGAAAACGGAACCAATTAATACTAGATACCTATGAAAAATTCCGAGAATCTCCTACTCGTCAACACCTGTTTGAATTGGGGATTCAGTCGATTAACTTAGAAGGAATTTTCTTCTATGCCGGGTTCGCTTTCTTTTATAATCTGGCCAGACAACAAAAAATGTTGAAAACAAGCTCGATGATCAGCTATATTCAGCGAGATGAAATGCAGCATGCTTATTTCATCACACAATTTGTTCGAATTCTATTAACTGAAAATCCTGATTTAAATACAGAGGAAAATATAGACTATGTGTACAAGGCGATTGATGAAGCCGTTCAGTTGGAGCAAGAGTGGGCACGGTTTATTTTGAAAGACATTGAAGGAATCGATATTCAAGAATTTGAACGATATGTTCAATACCTTGCGAATAAACGCTTTCGCCAATTGGGATTAGAAAATTTATATGAAGAACAGGAAAACCCAATGCCATGGATCCATGTGTTTAGTGACGAAATGATGAATGAAACCAAATCTGACTTCTTTGAACAAAAATCACGAACCTATACGAAAGTGTCACAAGACAATGCTTTCGATGAATTGTAGGTTCTTCGTATGAAAGTTGCCATTGTTTATACGTCGGTCACAGGTAACACGGAGCAACTAGCTCAAATGCTTGTTGATTCGTTTAACGAGCAACAATGTCCTGTTTCTTTATATAACGTTCATGAGTTTCCTGTTGAAAGAATTAAGGAATTCGATGTCTTTATTGTAGGAACCTATACATGGGGAAATGGTGAAATTCCTTCAAGCATGGAACAGCTATATAGCCGATTGGAAGAAATTGAACTGCCTAATCTCGTTACGGGTGTATTCGGTACAGGCGATTCTTTCTTCCCCCACTATTGTGGTGCAGTCGACCGTTTTCGCGATGTACTGAAAAACAATACCAATTTAGCCGTCACATTAAAGGTGGAATTATTTCCACAGTCAAAAGACCAAGAGAAGTGTGTAAAATTTGTTGATAAGTGTCTGATGAGATTTACTACATTAACGTTGGGTTAAATAAGAGGCTGGGACAATAGTTGTTATGTCCCAGCTTTCATGTTCATTTAACATCAGATTGTCTTTGCATAGACACAAGTATCCCTTAGTTCATTCGTATCAGGCGATAATTCATTATTTTTCAATATACCTTCCAAAGTGAATCCTAATCTTTCAGGGATTGCTCTACTTTTGGTGTTTCTTTCATCACACCGAATCTCTATTCTCCTTGCATTCAGTTCATCAAAAGCAAAATTAGCAATTCCTTCAACCGCTTCTGTCATATATCCTTTTCCACTAAACCGGCTATCAATCCAGTATCCAATCTCAAACTTCGGTACCGACCAGTCGATCCGATGCAAGCCAGAAGAAGCTACTAATTCACCTGTTTCCTTAAGGAAGACCAGTAATCGTAAATCTTCTCTTTTTAAAAATGAAATATACGATGACCTGATATTTAACTCGACGTCCTCTTCCGTTTGCGCTTTTTGAGCAAAAGGCATCCAAGGTTTCAACTCATCGATCGAAGCTGTAATAGCATCATAAACGGCTTTACCATCTCCTGGTTTCGGCATTCGAATGACTAATCGTTCAGTTGAAAATTCTTCTGGAAACTTCAATAGGATTGGATTCATCTACTCACCCTCATTTTTTTTAACAATAACTTGTTGTTTATCTTTGGTAAGGAACGTAACAACCAACAATATTGCGATCGATAAAGGTAAACCGATAAAAATCGGATGCAAGCCAAAAGGATGTCCTAAAACCTGCCAGATGACAGCTGCAACTAAGCCTCCCCACATGGAAGCAAGCCCCGCAAGCTTCGTTACTCTTTTCCAAAATAGTCCAAACAAAACGGGTGCTAACAATCCGGAAACTGACATGGCAGTCCCGGTTACCATGAGATTCACTAATCCCGGAATCGCCAAGGAAAATACAAGAGCAATAACCGATACAATTAACACCGAAATTTTACTATAGGCTAACATCTTCTTGTTATCGGATTGTTTTACGTTCGGTCTGATTAAATCATTCGCGATGGAAGATGAGCCTGCGATAAAGAACGAGTCGGCACTCGATATGACCGTCGCCAAAAGCACAACAATCATCACAACTACTAGAGAGAAAGGAAATAGCTCCCCGACGACACCATAATAAATGAGCGCTGGGTCAACACCTTCCAGATTTAACCCGTAACGACTGAATACCCCAATGGCAACAACCAACGCAGCTAAACCAATGGCGATAATCATTGAAATCCAATAACCATTCCGTGCGACCTTCACACTCTTCGCTGCCCAAACACGTT
>CALAMD010000038.1 GCA_937925695.1 uncultured Bacillaceae bacterium
ATCAATTAGCTAATTTTGATAGATACAGGCTTGCAACTAAACATAATAGCAAAAATATTGATTCTCAGAATTTACTCAGCGTTCGTGCAGAATTTAAAAGGCTCAATATGCACGAAGTTCTCTATCCAACTCTAGTTCGTGCAGTTTAAGCGCTTCAATGTTAACAAACTTTGGGATTTAATCTGAGTTCATGAAATTTAAACGACTTAATATGCACGATGTTCTCTATTCAACCCTAGTTCGTGCAGTTTAAACGCTTCAATGTTAACGAACTTTGGGATTTTATCTGAGTTCGTACACATTGGGCATTGTATTGTTATGTAATACACTTTACCATGCTTTAAGCAATGAGACAAATATCTCTTAAACGCATTCTACATATCAGTTCCAAATACTTTTTTTATAGCTAGGAGGGGTATTCCATGTCTGAACAAAAAGAACTTAGCAGCCATGCTGTCACTTCTCTCACTTTGGGGATTATTTCTATATTTATTCCTATCTTTGGTCTATTACTAGGCATCTTAGCAATTTTTTTCTACCGCCAAAGCATGCAAGCTCAAGAAAAAGGTAAAGGTTTAGCTGTTGCTGGATTAGTGTGTGGTATCATCGGCGTTGGCTTTCAATTACTCATACTAATTGGATATTTTGCTTTCACAGTATCCTCAAATGAAACAATGATAGCTAGCCTAGGTATGTTAAAATGAGCCATCTATACAGATGGAAAACGAAGAAAAGGTGATAACATGAAAGTAGCCATTTTTGATTTCGATGGTACATTATCCAAAGAAGAGACTTTTCCCTTAATGATGGAGCATTTAAAGCAACATAAACAGTTTGGTAAAAATTACGGTAAATTTTATCGTTCTGTCTTACCAATATACCTGGCTTATAAAATTAAGCTTTACCCAAAAGACAAAATGAGGACCCAGATGATGCAACGTTACTTAGCTGCCTTTGGCCCTATTCCATTTACAGCATTGAAAACATTTTTTCAAGATATAGCGAAAACGCTACAGGATAATTTAAATCAAGAAGTCCTTTCATGTTTACAGCAACATCATCGAGATGGCATCTATACGATCCTACTGTCTGGTGCCTTTAAACCATTATTAACAGCAGTGACTAAAGATTATCCTTTTGACCTAATCATTGGCACGGAAATTCCGGTTAAGGATCAGAAGCTCGATCTAAGTCACCCGATCGATCACATACAAGGACAGCGAAAAAACGAGTATCTCTTACATGCGCTGGCGGATAAATCCATTGATTGGGAAAATAGTTTTGCCTATGGTGATAGTTATTCAGATCTGTCAGTTTTAGAACTAGTTGGTCATCCAGTGGCTGTGACACCTGATAAAAAATTACAGGCAATTGCCGAAGAAAGAAAGTGGCGCATCATTTAATAATTACCATCCAGTAGCATATTTGTTTTCAGAGTATTTTTACTGGGTATTTGTTTCCAACCAACATAAATAAGGGTCTAGCTCAGTCTCCAATCCGAGCTTAGACCCTTTTTTGATCCTTTCATAATTCTTGGATGTTTCTTCGATAATAAAAAATCAGTCCCATTAAAATTACAAGAATAAGTGAAAATAACACCATACTCCATAACGTCACACTGATTGGGAAATGGTCAATGAGTTCCCCAGCTAGTTTAGGTAACAAAGCTCCACCTAAGCCCCCCATTGCGACGAGAATACTTGTTGTCCATTCTTCAAATCCAGTGATTCTTTCATTAACAATTAATAAACCAATTGAAAAGATACCGCCCATTAATAATCCAGCTAAGAAAATAGCAATAAACCCAACAATGACAGTCGGTGAGATGGCAAATATCGTTAAGCTAAATAATTGACCAAAACAACAAATCACAAAAAGATTCGCATAACCAATACGGTCAATGACAAAGGTCATCAGTAAACGTCCAATAGTCATCGCCGCCCAAAAGACAGTAATACTTAAAGCCAATGTTGACGAACCTAAGTCCGTTGTCATACTTAAAATCGTTGGTAAATAATTCGGTAACACCATCTCTGTTCCGACATACATAAAGAAGAAAAATGCACCGATGATAACCAACGGAATTTGTTTGTTAGTATAGCGTTGGCGACGTGATCCTTTGTCTTTTTTCTTAGATGATTTAGCTTGTTTTTGTAAAATATTTTGCAATGGACCAAACGGTAGAAAAATCCAAAGCAAAACAGCAATTAAACTGAGTATAGTAACAACAAAAAATGAATAATTCCAAATTCCTTTAGCAATTAAAAATGCTGATATAACGGGGATTAGTAAGGCCCCGACACCAAAAAACACTTCTACAAGTACTAGGACTGATGCCTTTTTTTCTTGTAAATGACCGACTATTAATGCCGCAACAACTGTTTCTAAAATCCCAATTCCTGCTCCACCAAGCGGAACGGTAAAAAGTAAAATGTTCCAGACTGGCAATATACCTAACATCAATTGTGAAGTGGCAAAGGCTAGTAACGATAACACAATTGTAACTTTTCTACCTAGATGATTAATAATGGCTGGTGCGACAAGAACCCCGACTAAAAAACCTAAAAATTGATTCATAATGAGTTGACCACCGTCACCATAAGCAATGCCATAGTGATCGACCATGGGTTCAAGGATAGTACCTAAAATAATATGACCAAAGCCATTTAAACAATAGACAATGCAAGCCATTAAGACGAAATTTCTCATTTTTTTCCCCCAAAATAGACCAATAACATTTAGCTGATTAAATTGCCCTGATTTTATCAGACAAATGACAAGCTTTGCTAATATTTCCCATTGTCACCTCTTCTATCTTAATCTTTTCTAATTTGAAAGTCCATTTTCAAAGACCCTTTGTTTCCATTTCCACAACAATCTTAGGCACAGAAAGATATTTTTGTAACGTTTACCATGATCTTTAGTTTTTCAATTGGTTATCCTCATTACCTGATTGCGCTTTAGTTGAACGGGGTTCATGATTCGGATTGATTTTCCCGTCACCGAAACAGTCACTACACGTATACTCCCAGCCTTTATTATCAGCTAAGATACCTGATCCAGCACACGTTGTGCATTCAATCATTTGCATGTTTTCACTTCCCTATTAAGAGTCAAAGGTTATAGTCTATTACCTTACTCCTAGTTTACTATGTAGTAATATGAACCATTACGGCTTGAAATATTCATGTTCACAAGTTTATAGAAAATAGACTTTATCCATAACACGCTTAGTTTAATAGGACATATATTATAGGGATAGTTTATCTAGCGTAAGGAGGTGGAAAGGATGGCAAAATATGATGAAATTAACCAAGCTTCAAAAAAGCTTATTGATATGCTTGTTGATTCGACCTTGAGGAAACATGATGTGAAACTAGAAGCTGATAAAATTGATCAAGATACGAAAGAAGAATTAAGGGAACTAGTGCAAGAACTACAGAAAAGTGTTCAAGCTTTAACAGAAAAGCAAAAGGACTGAAATGATTAAATGATATTTTAATTACTTCTTGAATCTTCCTATTTAGGCAGCCCTATTATATCTACCTTAGTTACTAGCCTTTCCAAAGATATAAATATCTCATATATAGATAGTGTAGGAAATATGTAAAGGAGGCTTTATAATGAGGAGACCCGTTTCCAATAGAGGTCCAGTTAAGGTTATTAATCGCCAACATAGCAATAACGCAAGAAGCCCGAAACGTAAGTGGAATGCATTAGATCCTTCGTGTTGTCATCCTTTTGCTGATCAAGATAGAACACAACGTGCAAGTCAACAGGAAAAATCAATTCAACATTCACACGAAACAATTGTCATAAAGGATTCTTGTGATATCGAAGTTTCGACAACGGAAATTCAAGCCGTCGTCAACCTACAAGTTGCCATTCAAGCAGCGATTGCACTTGTTATCAGTATCTCTATTGCTGATGATGATAAAGCTGAGCTCGTCACCCAAGAATTGACTACGAGTATTAAGTCTAGTCAATTTAATAGGCAAGATTTATATATTGAAAACTCACGTAATGTCAACGTAACAACCCAAGATACGGATATAGCGATCAATGCACAACTGCTATTACTCGTGCTTATCGCAATACTCTTCAGATTAGATATTTTATAATCTACCTGGGCATCCAATTTAAGAACGGATGCCCCATTTTTTATTTATTTTTCCGAATCAATAACACGGCTAATACAAAAAAGACAATTGTTGTTAACCCAAGGTAACTCACACTCATGAGATTTGAAATGATTTGATCACTAAACTCATAGCGAATACCTAACTCTAATTTAAAGGCTGATTCTACATCTGATGGGGCATGCAAAAAAGCAGTGGTCAGAGGTTCTTCCATTAAGATTTGTCGAAGCAAAGATGCACTATGGGAGAGAGGGAAAAGCTTAATGACTGTTTGTATATAAGGTGGAAATTGACCAATTGGAATATAAATGCCTGCTAAAAAACCTACTAACGTTCCAATGACCATACTAACAGCAGCAAAAGCATTGGTTGTATGCAAGAATGATACGATAAATAATACGATAGCAGCACTTGCCAGTACAGATAGAATAATTGTTCCCAATACTAAAAGGATTTGGAAAAACGTCATTGTGAACTCGACAAATATAACTAAATATAGATACGAAAAAATAAAGGTGATGATACTCATGAGTACACCTACAAGCAGAGCACTCAAAATATAACCACTGACAAGCATTGCCCGATCGATCGGTGAAGCATAAAAATCCATGATTCTCTTATCAGCACGATCTTCAACAAAAATACCAAAAGCCCCTAATGTTGTTGTCATAGAAGTAACAGCTAAAATCCCTGCAAGTAACCAAGAGTAAAGGATGGCAGTTTTATTTTCAAAATCCGGCATCCCTTGTGCTATTAAATCACCTAAAAAAACAATATAAAGAACAATGATAATCAAGGCGGCAAATAGGGAGAAAAAGACAGCCGTTTTATCACGAAAATATAACAAAATATTTCTTTTCGTAAATGATAACATCACGCTTCCCCCCCTTTTCTCGTGATCGTTAAGAACACTTCATCCATACTAGATTTTTTCACTTCAAATGAATCAATATACCGTTCGCATTCATTTAAAATGGGTAATGCGTCTTTTGTACTTGGTAGTGATACATAAATGAGGGTTTTTTCTTCAAAGAATAACATGTCCTTTTCATTGAGTACCTGTTTAACTTGATCTCGATTGGATGTTTGGATGATTAATAGATGACTAGAATATTGATTTTTCAATTCCTCTGGTGTCCCTTGGGCAACAATTTCCCCTTCGTGCATGATCACCACATAATCTGATTCAGCTGCTTCTTCAATGTAATGGGTTGTTAAAAACACAGTCATATTTGTTTCTACTTGCAATTGTTTGATCGTTTTCCATATGTTTTTTCTGCTTTCTACATCAAGACCCGTTGTTGGTTCATCTAAAATTAAAATTGACGGTTGATGGATCAGGGCTCTAGCTATATCCGCCCGCCGACGCTCACCGCCGGAAAGTTTCCCATAAGGTCGATGTAAAAACGACGTTAATCCGGTGATGTTCGCTACCTGATTAATCGCTTCTTCACGTTCCTTATTCTTCATTCCGTAAAAAGCAGCTCTGATCGCTAAATTTTCCTTCACTGTCAATAAACCATCTAGTACACTATCTTGAAAAACAACCCCTAGTTCTTGTTTGATCGCTTGATTGTTTTTCCCAACCGTATGTCCGTTCACTGTGATTTTTCCCTGATCTCGCGCCAACAAAGTTAAAATCATTGAGATCGTTGTCGATTTCCCCGCCCCATTCGTTCCTAAAAATGAGAACAGCGAGCCTTTTTCAACATAAAAACTAACGTTGTTCACTGCTTGAACATGACCAAAAGCTTTTGACAAATTCTCCACTTCAATAATTTTATTCATAGGTCCCCTTCTTTCATTGGCGAATACCTTAAATGGAAAACATATCCACTGTCTATACATAATATAAACATAAAGTTTATATTACCAATAAGCAATTGTTTTTTACAAGAATCTTTCTAATTAACTTAAAATTTATGAAAATATATTTATTTATGCTAATCTATATAATTAGTACTAGGTACAAATAACTAAAGAGAAAGCGTTCATTTTATTTACGAAAAACATAGAAGATAAAAGGGGAATGGGTCAATTGAGAAAAAATGAGTTAACGTTTTTATTTTCTATTTTTATTCTTATCTGTTCTGTCTTGATAACTGTAGGCTGTCAAAAAATAGAAGAAACTGAAGCAGAAGAAATTATTACAGCAACTAAGGATGAAGAGGTAGTAGAAGAAAAAGCAGTAGAAAACAAGGAAGAGGATGATGAAATAATCGTGTATGCTGGCGAGCCAAGTATGATGATCGATCAAGTATATACGACAGAACCACTCATGGCACTTACTTTTAATGGGATCGAAGAACAAGCAAAGATGGATTCTTTATTAGAAAAATTAGCTGAATACGATCTATCTGCAACATTTTTTTTAGATCAAGAACAAATTATTGATAACAGGGATATGATTACATCAATCATTGATCATGGTCATACGATTGAATTGAGTATAATGAATCAACAAGATTTAAGTGAGCTAAGTTATGAAGAAATATACATAGAAGCAAAGGCTGGTTATGAAGTAATTGAAGAAGTCACGGGACGAGGACCACTTTTTTCGAGAACAAAACCGTGGAGTCAAAGTAATGATCTACAATTAATTACTGCGCAGTTGGAAATGGAAGCAGTCATTGGTCATTCGATTAGACCGAGAAATAGAGATTTAGAGAACAATGATGATTTAGCTAAATATATTGAACGGGCGCTATCACGAGGTGGCATTATTTCACTAGATATAACTGACTACCCACAGGTTATTGATGCCATTGATTTTATTATTGAAGAAGCTAAAATAATAGACTATGCCATCATCCCGCTTGCTGATTTAGTAAACATAGGTGAAGTAAGAAAACCATTTGAAGAAATTGAAGGTCATGATTTAATCAAAAAAAACTTAGACTATGAGTCTGAAGAACCGAATCTATTGTATGCAAAGGAAACAGATGAAAAAGTCGTAGCATTAACATTTGATGATTATGGTAGTGACAAAACGGTATTACAAATACTTGACATGTTAGAAGAAAATGATATTCGATCGACCTTTTTCTTAAAAGCTCAAAATGTCGAAAGAAATCCAAATCTAGCTAAAGTTATCCTTGAGCATGGACATGAAATAGCAAATCACACATATGCTCATCATCGTTCCACAGAAATAAGCCCTGAGGAGTTACAAGATGATTTAATCAAAGCACATCGCATAATTACTGAAGCCATCCAAGAACAACCAACGATGTTATTTCGACCACCCTTTGGAAATATTGATGAAGAGTCAGCTAAAGTCATCTCGGCTGTCGGTTTCAATAACATCGCCATGTATGATATATCATCATATGATTGGAACCTTGAGTATACAGTGGATGATGTCGTCAATCGCGTAATGGATAATGTTGGACCAGGCAGTGTGATTGTCATGCATATTCTAGATGACATCCATAACATTGATGCTTTGCCAATTATTATTGAAAGATTACAAGGGGAAGGCTACTCATTTGTAAAAATGTCTGAGTGGTTTGAAGAATAATTTTGATCGAATGATGAACTGGAAACAGTGAATCCAGTTTAATTCCCATGAATGAATCAATTAAGGATCAATAAGACCCACATTTTTGTGGGTTTTTTATTGTCAAAATATCACCTAGATGTAATTATTCATGCTTAAGTCGATCGCAAAATGATCTAGCCTCACTCGTACCCTTTCAGACTCATCTATTTGCGCACGTGGCGAATATTAACGCCTTTTTCTGAACCGATTAAGACGGTATTAACACAATCTAAAAAGAGGCCATGTTCAACGACACCCGTTTGCTGAATTAACGAGTTTGCTAACGCATGGGGATCTTCTATTTTTTTCAAATGAAGATCTATAATATAATTCCCCATGTCCGTGAGATATGGTTTACCTTCCTCATTCTCACGCAATACAGGTGCGTAACCTTTGTCTTTAAATAGGTTCATCAATTGTTGACTACCGTAAGGGATCACTTCAACCGGGAGGGGAAATGCACCTAGATTCTCTACCATTTTGCTCTCATCAACGATCCATATAATTTTTTTTGAATAATTTGCGACGATTTTTTCAAATAAAAGTGCCCCACCGCCACCTTTGATCCCTTGAAATGTGCTAGATATTTCATCGGCACCATCAATTGTAATATCGATATAGGTGACTTCATCAACACTTTTAAGAGGAATTCCTAGCTTTTCGGCTTGTAGTTGAGTTCGCTTAGATGTAGGTACACCTATTATATTTAGTCCTTGCTGAACTCTTTTGCCAATTGCTTCTACCATATAATAGGCCGTTGATCCCGTCCCTAGACCAACCACCATATTATCTTCAACAAATTCAGCTGCTTTTTCGCCTACTAATTTTTTGACGTTCATTGAAATCCCTTCCTTCTTCGTGGGGTATTCCACTCATTTATAAAATTAAGCCCAGTGCAAAAAGTATTTTGGCTAACGAATTGTTTGATAGGTACAGCTCATCGATCAATTGTTACAATTCAGCTTGGCGACATCATATTCATTATAATGTGCATGATTCTATTGTTCTATGTCGCACGTTATTCGTTATTAGCTTTTTTCATTGCTTCAAGATATAAGCGCTCGTTACCTTCTGCCAATAACCTTGCCGTTTCTTCCCAATTGGCTACATTAAGTCTTTTCATTTCTTCCTTCGTTAATTTTACCGTATAGCCATATGGAATTGTCTTACCATTAATCCCAATTCGTGCGGCATGTTCTGCCATTTCACTAGTGATTTTTTCAAAGCGACTTCCTTTTAATGCTTGTTCAAAAAAACGACGTGCTTCATCACTTTTGAACACTAATATAAATTTTTCTTGTAAAAAATCTGGGTTATGACGCAAATAAAATTGCAATTCTGCCATTGGGTATTGCACCTCCGACCATCATTATAACAAATAAAAGCTTTATATAAGAATAGATCGATTGGAGAAAAAAATCCAAGAATGTCAGTTGACACCCTTGGATTTTTATCATGTAATAATTAATTTCTAATGAGATAATCGAAGGCACCTAAAGCTGCTGTGGCACCAGATCCCATTGAGATAACGATCTGCTTGTAGGCACTGTCCGTACAATCTCCTGCTGCAAAGACACCTGGTACGTTTGTCGCTCCTTGTTTATCAACGACAATTTCACCAAATTTATTACGTTCGACAGCATCGCCTAACCACTCTGTATTTGGTACAAGTCCAATTTGGACGAATACCCCTTCGACTTCAATGTGATGTTCTTCTTCTGTCTCCCGATCAATATATGTGAGACCATTGACAGAATCTGTACCGGTAATTTCTGTTGTTTGCGCATTTGTGATGACTGTGACGTTAGGTAATTCTTTGAGGCGTTTTTGTAGTACTTCGTCAGCTTTTAGTTCTGGTAAAAACTCAAGTACAGTTACATGTTTTACAATTCCTGCTAAATCAATTGCAGATTCAATACCGGAGTTTCCACCGCCGATAACTGCTACATTTTTACCTTCAAATAATGGGCCATCACAATGTGTACAGTAAGCAACACCTTTATTCTTAAACTCTGCTTCACCAGGTACACCAATATTACGCCAGCGTGCACCTGTAGCGAGAATGACAGATTTACCTTTTAGTGTAACATTATCTTCTAATTCTACCTCAATGAGGTCATTCTTTTTCAGCCCTGTGGCATTTAATGAAGTCATCACATCAATGTTATTTTCTTTGACATGGGCTTCAATACTTTTTGCCAGTTTAGGACCTTCTGTATAGTTTACACTAATAAAGTTTTCAATGCCTAATGTATCTAAGATCTGACCACCGATGCGATCAGCTACCATTCCAGTACGAAGACCTTTTCGAGCTGCGTAAATCGCTGCACTTGCACCAGCTGGTCCGCCACCAACAACAAGAACATCAAATGGATCTTTTTCGTTCAACGCGGATAAATCAGGTGCACTACCGAGTTTCTTTAAAATGTCTTCCAGTGTCATACGACCGCTACCGAAAGATTCCCCATTCAAGTATACAGTTGGAACAGCCATAATTCCCATTTCTTCTACTTCATCTCGATATACTGCTCCATCAATCATCGTATGGGAAACATTCGGATTGAGCACACTCATAATATTTAGTGCTTGTACAACATCAGGACAGTTTTGACAAGTTAGGCTAACGTATGTTTCAAAGCGATATTCGCCTTCTAGCTCTTTTACTTGCTCAATGAGTTGTTCGTCAACTTTCGGTGGGCGTCCACTTACTTGTAGTAAAGCTAAAACAAGGGATGTAAATTCTTCACCAAGTGGTACCCCTGCAAAAACAACCCCAGTATCTTCACCGATACGGTTGACACTAAAGCTTGGAGTACGCTCTAGTGTCGTATTTTCTACTTTTATCTTGGATGACAGCGCCTGTAAATCGTCGATGAGAGATTTCATATTTTGTGAAACCTCATCATCGCCAGCGCTAACTTTAATTAGCACATCATTCTCCATTAATTCGAGATATTGTGCCAATTGATCTTTTAATTCTTTATCTAAGGCCATGTTTACCCTTACGCTCCCTTAAATTTTGCCTACTAGGTCAAGATTTGGTTTCAATGTCTCGCCAGTTTCTTTCCATTTTGCAGGGCAAACTTCACCTGGATTTTCACGTACATATTGAGCTGCTCTGATTTTATCAATTAGAATACTTGCATCACGGCCAATTCCATCAGCATTAATTTCTACTGCTTGGACGACACCGTCTGGGTCAATGATAAATGTACCACGATTTGCAAGGCCAGATTCTTCATCGAGTACATCAAACATATTGATTAATTTATGTGAAGGATCACCAATCATAATGTATTCGATTTTGCTAATAGCTTCTGAATGATCGTGCCATGCTTTGTGCGTAAAGTGTGTATCTGCGGAGCAAGCATATACTTCAACACCTAGTTCTTTTAGAGTTGCATATTGCTCTTGCAGATCCTCTAATTCAGTTGGGCAAACAAATGTAAAGTCTGCTGGATAGAAGCATAGTACACTCCATTTGCCTTTGAAATCTTCCTCTGTTACCTCAAAGAAGTCTTTTCCAGCTTGATAAGCATGTAATCTAAATTCTTCTACTTGTTTTCCAATTAGTGACATATTTATAACTCCTCCTAAGATGTAATCATTATTAATAGCCAATTACTATTTTAAAGAAAATATTATTTTTATCAAGGATTTGACAATTTAGTCGAAAATTCGACACAAATGTCGGCCTTATTTACTTAGTATTAGCCATAATTCGCTTTTTCATAAGGAATTATCAATATTAGTACTATTATTTTTATAAATCTCATTCATTTTTTCAAATGATTGGTTTTAGAAATTTTTGGTTAGAAATTGAAAATTATTATCATTTAGGATAATTTGTAAATGATTTTAGCTGAAGAGTTGGATGAAGTTTTGATGTTTATTGACATTAGGGTGAGTAAAAATACCAAACTTAAATGATTTTATCAAGTACGGGCGAATTGGTGGCGCGGTAATGTGCCCATTCGCAGAAAATAGTAGTGAATATATGCTTAGATGGTCAGTAGGATCATTTAAAAGGACAGTTCAGAGAATATATAGTAGCAAATGACATTTAAACAATCCTTAGTGACATTTCTAATCAAATTCAACAGTGAAGAGTACTTTAACGCTCTCTTAGTGACAGCTCTAATCAAACTACAACCGCGATCAGTACTTTAACACTATCTTAGTGACAGCTCTAATCAAGTTACAGCAGCGAGCAGTACTTTAACGCTCTCTTAGTGACATCTCTAATCAAGTTACAACTGCGAGCAGTACTTTAACACTATCTTAGTGACAGCTCTAATCAAGTTACAGCAGCGAGCAGTACTTTAACGCTCTCTTAGTGACATCTCTAATCAAGTTACAACTGCGATCAGTACTTTAACACTATCTTAGTGACAGCTCTAATCAAACTACAACTGTGAGCAGTACTTTAACACTATCTTAGTGACAACTCTAATCAAACTACAACTGCGAGAAGTACTTTAACACTATCTTAGTGACAACTCAAAACAATAAACAACGACGAATGGACACTTTGAAGCGAATCAAATGCCGAATCGAGTTAGATCTGTCTAATTAGGTATCGTTGGATCATCTAATGGATATAAACGCTCATCATTTTTAGATTTTGCTAAAACTAAACGCCAAAATCAGTAATAAAAAAAGTGTAGGTGAAAAATTCACCTACACCCCCACTAAATCAACACTTATTTTAATGAATCAATCGCTGCACGCTCAATAGCTAATGCTGCTTTAAATCTTTCCATGAATTGTGTAAAGCTTTCTGTTCCTTCTTCAGTTGGATCTAGTGTCGTAATTGCTTCTTGAGCAAAAACAACGTCATCGAGATAAGCCTCTAATGTCTGATCATCTTTTCGTTCGATCATGTAAGCTGCCAAGATTGCCATTCCCCATGGGCCACCTTCACCAGCTGTTTCCATAACAGAAACAGGAACGTTAAAGGCATCCGCCATGATTTGTTGGCCAACATTTTCTGTCTTGAAGAAGCCTCCATGACCTAAAATATAATCAATTTGTACTTTTTCTTCGTTTGTTAAAATATCCATCCCTATTTTCAGGGTAGCTAAAGCTGCATAAATTTGCGTCCGCATGAAGTTAGCTAAGGTTAACTTACTATCAGGCATGCGAGCAAATAATGGACGACCTTCTTCAAAGCCGGTAATTGGTTCGCCTGAGTAGTAGCTGACACTGACTAAATTTCCTACATCCTTGTCAGCTTCCATCGCTTTATTAAATAGGATTGGGAATAATTCCCCGGCATCGACTTTTTTACCAATCGCTTCGGAAAGCTCGATAAACATATTCGCCCACGCATTAATATCTGAAGTAAAGTTGTTACAGTGTACCATTGCTACCGGTTTTCCTGTTGGCGTAGTTACCATATCGATTTCAGTATAATAATTGGATAAAGCCTTATCTAAAACAATCATTGCAAAAACAGAAGTTCCTGCTGAAACATTTCCAGTATGCTCAGAAACGCTGTTTGTTGCTACCATTCCCGTTCCAGCGTCTCCTTCTGGTGGACAAAGTGGGATTCCTGCTTGTAGTGTACCGGTTGGATCCAGTAATTTCGCGCCTTCTTCAGTTAGCTTTCCAGCTTCAACGCCTGCTGTTTCTACTCTTGGTAAAATATCTGCTAGATTCCAATCATAATCATAGTCTTTCATTAGTTCATTGAATTTTTCCATCATTTGCTGGTCATATTGGCCAGTTTTATCGTCAATTGGGAACATACCTGATGCTTCACCGACACCAAGAACTTTTTCCCCTGTTAATCTCCAGTGGACATAGCCGGCTAACGTAGTAAAGAAATCAATGTCACCAACATGCTCTTCTTTATTTAAAATAGCTTGGTATAGATGGGCGATACTCCAACGATGTGGAATATTAAACTGGAATAACTCGGTTAATTCCTTAGCTGCATCATCCGTGTTCGTATTCCGCCATGTTCTAAAGGCAGCTAATTGATTTCCTTCCGCATCAAATGGTAAATACCCATGCATCATCGCAGAAAAGCCCATTGCACCTACAGTCGTTAACTTAGTATTGTATTTTTCCTCTACTTCTTCAGCTACCTGACGAAATGCCGTCTGCAAACCCGTCCATACATCTTCCATATGGTAGGTCCATAGGCCATCCTCGAATCGATTTTCCCACTCAAATTCCCCACTGGCTATGATTTGGTGATCTGGTCCGATTAATACTGCCTTAATTCTAGTTGAACCAAGTTCGATACCTAGAGCCGTTTTCTCTAGTTCAATCGTCTTTTTTGTCATTACCGTCATCCTTTCTTCAGATTTATTCGAAATCGTGTCCTTATAAAAAAACACTCTAACGGAAACAGTTTTACAATTAGTGTGATGCCGAGCAATATCAAAGGAAGAAAAAAATAACAGCGAGCTTATTGCGCTCGTGTTGAGCCGTCAAACATTGAAAAGAAATTCATTATGATATTTTCTTATTTCCACTTGACACCCTTAATTTATGTACGAGTCACAGCTTGTTTTGCGTTTAAAAGATCAGCATAAAATAAAAATATAGCGTTTACAATTATATTTTACCGGAATTGTACGTACATGTCAATGAAGTCTCGTATCGTCCTGTCAAGATTTTACTTGTACCGTGATAACAAACAATTTGAAGAAAATCGCCTTGCGCTACTAAACAAAAACACCTTACTCGGATTTTTTACAGGTACGAACCTGATTGCATACGGAAAAACACATAGCTAGCAATTTAATAAAAATAAACCAGTCAAGATGTATTTTCTTAACTGGTTTCATTAACATTCTAAAAACTAAAGGAATGAATTTATAAAATTTTGTTTTTTTTAATCAATTAAATACTTCTTGCTGCATGATATCCTTCATGAACAGCTTGGATAATTTTTCTTGGCGCATTAATATCTCCGACTGGTATAATTTCAATATCGTGACAGTTTTCACGTAAGTCGTCTAACAACCCTCTTCTTGATTGTAAACCAAGGGCACATACAACTGCATCTGCATTATAGGTCACTTCTTCACCATCATGGGTACATTGTACTTCATTACCAGTCATCTTATTAATTGTATGATTTGTTTTAACTGACATTTCAAGCTCAGCCATTTTACCATTTAACACCCATCGACTATAGATTGGCATATCCATTGCTGCTTCAGGTAATTGATCGATCAGCGTAACCTTTTTACCTTCTTCAGCAAGGAAAATTCCAACCTCACACCCACATAATCCTGCCCCACAAACAATAACATTTTCACCTTCAGGAATGTCTCCATCTAATACTTTCAAAGGATCATATATTGTATTATCTTCAGCGCCTGGGATATTCGGTTTGAATGTTTTAGCTCCTGTGGCGACAATCACTTTGTCAAAATTTTGCTCTCTAATGATGTCAGCCGTTACTTCAACACCCATTTCAATTTTTGCTCCACATGATTTGACTGCATTGATGAGATAGTTTGTGTAGTCACGGAAGTCGCCCTTGAAATCAGGTAACCCTACATAATATAGCAGGCCACCTAATCGTTCGTTTTTCTCAAATAAAGTAACATCATGGCCTCGTTCGACTGCCGTTAACGTTGCCTGCATGCCAGCTGGGCCTGATCCAATAACAGCCACTTTCTTCGGTTGTGATGTTGAAACAACTTTTGTATACTCTTCGTACTCTTTTCCTGCTTCAGGGTTAACAGCACAAGATATCCCTTTACTCTTCATGACTTCCCCTAAACATTCATTACAACGGAGACAACGTCGAATCGTTTCTGGTTTTCCAGCCATCACTTTTTTAGGATAATCCGGATCAGCAATAATCTGACGTCCGATTGCGATAAAGTCAGCATGACCTTTTTCTAATGTTTCTTCACCCATCTCAGGTGAAATACTACCTACTGCGATTACGGGAACAGTAACATGTTCCTTCACTGCTTCGGATAGATGAAGTAATGAACCCCGGGGCGTATAGTTTGCTGGTACCCACACAGATGTGCCTATACCATTTGTTAACCCTTTTCCTTTAGCTGACGTTTTTCCTGCCATTACATCATCATATTTGTGTATTCTTGAATCCCAAGTACCTGCTGTAACATGGATAGCGTCTGCCCCAGCTTCTTCTGCCCATTTAGCGAACGTACATGCCTCTTCAATTGTCACACCATTTGGCACATCTTCTTCTCCAGATAGGCGATAAATCAATGGAAAATCTTCTCCAGCATGTTCTTTAATCGAACGAATCGTTTCCAGAGCAAAACGCGCCCGATTTTCTAAGCTACCCCCATACTCATCTTCTCTTCTATTTGTATAAGCTGATAAAAATTGTAATGGCATATATCCATGAGCACCATGAAGTTCTACTGCATCAAACCCACATTGTCTTGCTCTTTGAGCAGCTAAACCATACTTTTCAATTAATTCTTTTATTTCCTCTACAGTCATTGCTCTTGGGTCGTCATTTGGCAGCTGGAAAGTTCCTACACCAGATGGTGATATTGGTTGTTTACCAGTTACTGATTCACTAGCGAAACAGCCTCCATGGGCTAACTGTAGACAAACTTTAGCCCCACCAGAATGAACAGCATGTGGTATTCTACTTAATCCTGGCATAAAAGCGTTAGCAGATATCTCAATTTCACCAGGAATAACATTACCATATGGATCTGGACTACATACTTCGGTAATGATTAAACCTACTCCTCCATTTGCTCTTCGGGCATAATAATTAACAATTACATCTGATACTGTTCCGTCTGCAGCCGCTAAGTTAGTTCCCATTCCAGGCATTACCATTCTGTTTTTTAATTCCATTGTACCTATTTTTCCAGGTTCAGTAAGCTTTTTAAACGCCATCATTAAACATTCCCTTCTGTTTGTGAAATACTGAGCATGTTCCTCTATTTTTATGGTAACTCTTTCAATAGATAAAGTAAATGAAAAAATAGAGGGTTGTTTTTGTTCAATTGCACAACAGGGGATCGTTTATTAAACCTAGATTCTTTAAAATAATAGATATGTGTAGATGAAGACGTATGGAAGGATGGTCAAAATCCTCATCTAATATTTCCCTAATTTTATTCAATCGATAGTTTATCGTGTTGCGATGTAAATACATTGTTGTTGCGGTAGATGCGACATTTTGATTATGATTAAAAAATTGTTCTAAGGTTTGGACGTATTCTGTACCTTCCTTTTGATCAACATTCATGAGGGTTAACAGGGGGTTACTTATATATTCATCATTTCCATCGATCAATTGACCCAGTTTTAACAGCAAATCTAAAACAGCCATTTCACTATAACAATATAAGGCCTTTTGAGTAATTTTTTCTGTATAAAGTTGTAAAATATGATAACTATTGACTGTTTGCTGATAACTTTTACTAATCTCATTTAATGATTGAAAAGATGATCCTACATGACCTATAAGCTTGTGCTCTGTCATGATTTTTTCAATTATTTCCTTACCATCTTTATGAAACTTTGATTTATCTTCGTGACCAATGATATAAAATGCATTTTCGCCGTTAAAACTACAGGCGCAAAAGGAAAAAAGATCACTAAACTTATGTTTGACCTTTTCAACCATTGAGCCAATATATTGATCATATTTACCATGGACATTAAGAACGGTATACCAATTTTCTATCGCCCAGTTTAATGATAAAGCGCGATTGATAGTCATTTTTTCATTTTTTAATTTTCCTTTTAAAAGATCACTAACAAAATCGGCCTCTAATTTTCGCAATGCTTTGGAAACAACATTTTTTTCTTTAAATTTAATGCCAATTAGTTTTGCCACCATTTGCAGAACTTTTAAATCAATATCAGTGATTCTTTTATACCTTTCCAGAAGGGCAATATACCCTTTTGTTTTCCCGGCTGTTTGAATTTCTGCCACAGCTCTACGTATATAAGGTGAAAATTTATCACTATCTACAAATAATGGTTGGCCAGTATTTCTTAGCCTTTTCCAAAAATGATTGTAATCTGTCATTTTCACAATTTCAGATGGACAGTAAGTATTTTCGACAATTGTTAACCATATCGGGTCGTCAACTTCACAATTCTGAGAATATGCTATTACTTTATAAGTTTCATCAGTAATAATCATCGGATTGCCAAGTATTTGATTGGCGACACCCTCGATTTCGCTAATTTCAACATCTCTAGTTAATAAATCAGCTAAACGAATGTAATAATGATCCAGCAAACTATCAATATGATTGATTCTCTCATTTAATTTTTTTATGAATTGCACATACATTTTTTCTGCTTTGTTTTTTGTAAATACAAAGACAACTGAATATTGATTTAATTGCTCCTTCAACAAACTTAGTTGTTCAAAAGTTTCATTCGTTCCTAATAACACGAATATCTCAGGAAAGATGGTCAGCTTACTACTTTTAACAGCTTGGATAAATTCCGTTGCTTCACAAATTTGCAGGTGATTTTCCATCCCTTTCATTTGCTCTGACCCTAGCAAATGATCTAGCCCATAACCAATTGTCGAAAAAAAAAGATTTTCATCAGCTGCAGGCGACAAGACTTTATACTTATATTGAAATTCAGTTAACAATTCTTGTACTGGAACCAATTTTTTTATCCCTCCTTTTACTTTTATTATAATTGATTTAGGAGATAATTACTTGTTCAAGTCATAGTAACTAATGGGTTAATTGTTATTCGGTATGTTAGCACATAAAATTCAGCATTTTTATCAAAAAAAATTGATACATTCATATCTCAATGATCCACGGCATTAAAGACCTACGGTAAATCTTTAATAGCGGTATCAATGACACTAAATGTATCACATAAAGTCTAGTTAATTCTTATCAGCAAGCTTACCAACCAAGACAACAAATCATTGAATCTATCATGACACAATTTTATCTCCATATGTGTAGTAAGCGTCAGTGATTTATATCTCTTTTTAAAAACAAGACTTATAAAAATTCACGGATAGCTTTTGCATAGGCCCGGGCGCCTTTTGCATTTGGA
>CALAMD010000039.1 GCA_937925695.1 uncultured Bacillaceae bacterium
GTTCATCTTACCATCTTGTGTTCTGTTCAGTTTTCAAGGATCAAATCATATTTTTTGTTTGCGCCGGTAAATTGGCGACTCTTATAATTTAACACTTCGAAAAGTGATTGTCAAGAACTTTTTTGTTTTTGTTCGTCTGCGCTTCAAACGCGACAAAAAATAATTTAACACGCTTAAAAGAAAAAGTCAAATCTTTTTTTAAACATCTTTATAAATAACGATGAACCGACTACGATGATTCAATTCATCATAACCCTAAAACATTCTTGTCCTATTCATTTTATGCTATAATGATGTTTAAAATAGGGAAATAACGGTTTGATGCTAGATCTCAATACATAAATAATGTTTTTAGGGGTAAAAACAGGGAGGGTATTATGTCACAACAGGATATCGTTTATAAAAGTAAAATTAATAAAATAAGATCTTTTGCTTTAATTTTAATTTTTGTTGGTTTCGCTTTTATGTATGGTGGTATTTTTGCTAGAAATATGAGTTGGCTTATGTATCTATTATTTATCTTTGGTATACTCTCGATCATTTTAAGTACTGTTGTTTATTTTTGGATCGGTATGTTATCTACAAAAGCCATCCCCATTATTTGTCCTAATTGTGAGAAGCAAACAAAAATGTTAGGTGTTGTCGATGCTTGTATGCATTGTCGACAACCGTTAACTCTTGATAAAGATCTAGAAGGAAAAGAATTTGATGAAAAATATAATCGACGCAGTTATCGGAAGAAGGTAAAGGAAAAACTAAACTAGTCAGTCAAAAAATCCGCTCATGCATAAGCGGATTTTTTTAACCTTTCTCGTAGGTGTGACCTTTTTTTAAAATAAGTGAAAGCAAGTTGAGATACCTTAGTCTTTGTTCACATTCATGAACAACTCACTTTTATTAATAATAACCTTTAAAGGAGTTACCATGTATACAAAAAATCCTTTCTTATATTTTGATTTTAAACAATTTGCCCATCAGGGTACGCCCTTGGCATTTAGTGACCCGGTTGACGTATTGATTGCTAATCAACACGATGATGTGATCCCTTGTTTACAACAAATTATAAAAAAAGTATCTGCAGGATATTATGCGGCGGGTTACTTATCTTATGAAGCTGCCCCTGCCTTTAACCCGTCTTATCAAGCCCATGAGCAACATGAACTACCACTTCTATGGTTTGGAATTTTCCGGGAACCTATCGAGATATCAGACGACTACTGGCAAGAACATTCATTTTCTATATCAGAATGGCAACCAAATATAGCTTTTACTGAATACACCGATCATGTTCGTAAAATAAAAGAATATATTCATCGTCATGTAACAGAACAAGTTAATTACACGGTTCGTCTTACTTCTAAGTTTTCTGGAGATACATTTTCATTCTTTAAGCAATTAGCCAAAACCCAAGCAGCCAATTATCATGCGTATCTTAATATTGAACCTTATTCAATTTTATCTGTCTCACCTGAGCTATTTTTTCACATCAAGGATCAACATATCACTACAAGACCGATGAAAGGTACGATTCATCGGGGGAAAACATACGAAGAGGATCTTATGCTAGCCAAGTGGCTGCAATCCTCGGATAAAAATCAACAGGAAAATAAATTAATTACCAATCTCATGATTGAAGAGTTAAGCAACATTGCTGAGCCAAACACAATCAAAGTGGAAAATCAGTTTAGTCTTGAAAAATATCCGACCCTTTATCAAATGACTTCGACAATCAAAGCTAGATTATCAGCTAACATAGATTTGATAGATGTTTTTCAAGCCCTGTTTCCAAATGGTTCAATCACTGGGATACCGAAACAAAATACAATGAAACTTATTAAACAATTAGAACATCAACCGCGGGAAGTATTTTCTGGCGCGATCGGATATATCACGCCTGCCGAAGAAGCTATCTTTAATGTGCCAATTCGTACAGTCATTGTTAACAAGAAAACTGAGCAAGCTGTGTATGGAGTGGGTGGCGCGATTACGAAACAATCAAATGCAAAAGAAGAATTTCAAGAAATTATGACTAAAGCTAAATTACTGACTACCCCATGGCCAACCTTTAAGTTGTTAGAAACTTTTGGGCTAATAGATGGAAAATATCTTGTTTTCGAAAACCATTTAAATCGCCTCAAACAGTCAGCAAGGTATTTTAACTATCCGATTAATGAAGACAAAATTAGAAAAGCATTAATTGAAACAGCAAAACAATATTCAAAACATAAATGGAAAGTTAGACTACTCCTCGATGAGAAGGGTCAGTTTTCAATATCGACGGAAGAAATCGAACAACAACCTACTGAAATAATAGTAGCCTTAGCCGATCACCCAATTGATAAAAACAATATTTTTCACTACCATAAAACAACTTACCGAAATATGTATGAACAAGTGGGTAGCAAAAATACACGAAATGATATTTCTGATTGGATTCTTTGGAATGAAAATCGCGAAGTCACAGAATTTACCCAAGGAAATATTGTGATAAAAATGAATGGGAAGCTTTTTACCCCACCAGTAGCATGTGGATTGCTTCCTGGGACTTTTCGTGAGGAATTAATAAAGAAGAAAATAATTAATGAGCAAAACATTTCTATTGATGATTTACATCGCTGTGAACAAATCTGGTTCATTAATAGTGTCCGCGAATGGATCCCTGTCAAAATAGTCGACTAATAATAAAAAGGCATTCGTGAGATTTAACTCGATTACGAATGCCTTATTTTTTAATGTTTTTGTGAATCATGTTGTTGACAATCTTCACATTTTCCATATAATTCCATTCGGTGATGACTCACTTCAAAACCGGTTACTTGCTCAGCTAGCGACTCTACTTCATCTAATGTCGGATAATGAAAGTCAACTATTTTACCACAATCATTGCAAATGATGTGATAATGTTCAGTCATATTGCAATCAAATCGGCTTGAATCATCGCCATAAGTCAATTCTTTTACTAGACCGATGTTGCGCAAAACGCGAAGGTTATTATAAACCGTCGCCACACTCATATTCGGGAATTTTCCTTCTAGCGCTTTATATATCTCATCCGCTGTTGGGTGTGACTCAGAAGTAATCAAATACTCTAACACGGCATGACGTTGCGGAGTAATGCGCACTCCAGATTCCTTAAGTTTATTGATTGCCTTGCCAAGCGTTCTTGCTGTCATAGTCATGCACCTCACTTTCGTCATATATTTGTGCACTTAATCATATTATTAAATGATAATCTTTATAAATAGTTTACCGTCTTTAGTACTATTCTGTCAATAAAATGGCGAGTTCTTCATTAAAATTTCATATATCCCCATAAATCCATATGACCTTTTCAGCTGGATTACTAGGGAATTAGGATTAATTGTCGGTCACTAATGGAATATCTTTTCGCCCCAATTTCATATTACAGTAACGTGCTGCTACGTATAAAAAATCGGATAATCGATTCAAGTAGGCCATCACTAACGGATCTACCGCTACTTCTTCATCCGTCAAACTAACAACGACCCGTTCTGCCCTTCTAATTATTGTTCTGGCAACATGTAGAGCGGCTGCACCTTGATGGCCCGATGGTAAAATAAAATTTGTTAAGGGAGTTAACTCAGCATTCCATTTATCAATGAGCTGTTCAAGTTCATCAATATGGTTTTGCGCCAACTTCCAATGTACTTCCCGATCTTCGGGAGTTGATAATTCAGAACCGACATGGAATAAAATCGTCTGCACCCGCCGCAAGTATTGGATGAATGTATCCTTATCTTTCCATTCTTCATCTTCTATATAACTCAATGCTAAGCCAATCATTGAATTTGCTTCATCACAAGTACCATATGCTTCTACCCGCAAGTTATTTTTCTTCACTCTTTTTCCGTAAATTAACGAGGTTGTCCCACTATCACCTGAGCGTGTATATATTCTCATCTTTTCTAGCTCCTTTGAAAAATAATCCGCCATGGAAGTTTAAGCTTGATCCTAGTTCTTATCTTAGTTTATGTGATTTTTTAAAAAACAAAAAGCATTTTGTTAATCTTGCAACTATTTTTTTCGATGCTTGCCATAAAATCGAAGCATCTAGTAAGGGTGAAATATGATTCACATAATAAAGATCATAAATAATCTTTTTCTGATGATTATGATTGGATTGTTGGTTTATTTGGGCATATCCCGTTATTCCTGGCTTTACATTAAGTCTTTTTCTTTGTAGATCATTATAGTATTTTGCAATTTCTAGAACTTCTGGTTCTGGACCGATTAAACTCATGTTGCCTTTTAATACATGAAATAATAAGGGGACTTTATCCAAATTGTATTTCATTAACCAATTACCAGTTGGAGTCATAACCATATATCCATTTATGTTAATTTTAAATTGATGTGGAACACCATCGACAAAATTTTCTGGTACAGGATGAGGCGGTAAAGAACGGATCACCTTGGAAGGAATTGTTTTCGTACGAAAAGTCCATTTTACAAATGATTTTTCATGTTTTCCAACGACTAATTCACGATGAAAAATGGGTTTGCCTTCACGCTTATAGATGAGATAACTAATCCAGACCATTAGAGGCAGTAATAGCAAGATAAGCGTACAACTTACGAGGATATCGACGAACCGTTTTATAAATAGATAATAATGTGGCTTTTCTAACAGCATCGTTCTCGGATAAGAGCGATGTTTTACATTTTGTTGTTGAATCGCCATAATGAAACCTCACTTTCGTTTTTACCCTTTCGTTTAATATTATGCTTATGCCAATCAGCTAGAGATATTACTAGAGAAACCAAGCACAAAAAAATGAGCTGTTTAGGGCAGCATATCTTCATACTTGCATGTTGCCACACTAAACAGCTCAAATTCAGAACAATTATCTATTTTTGATAGCTGATAAAGCTTTTTCCACATGGCCTTTCACACGAACATTGCGAAATTCTTCTTGCAATCTGCCATCTGGGTCGATGATAAATGTTGATCTGACGATGCCAAAGTACTCTCTACCAAACATTTTCTTTTTTTGCCAGACACCATAAAGTTCAGCTACCTCATGATCTTCATCTGCTAATAGATGAAACGGGAGTTGGTATTTTTCAATAAACTTTTGGTGGCGTTCGATAGGATCTGGACTTACTCCAAGAATAACAGCATTTAAATCAGTAAATGCTTCATAATGATCACGAAGATCACAAGCTTGGGTTGTGCATCCTGGTGTCATATCTTTTGGATAAAAATATAATACAACATACTTTCCGAGAAAATCTGACAAACGTATATCTTCACCAGCTTGATTTTTTAAAGTAAAATCAGGTGCTTTACTTCCGACTTCCATCCTTCCCCCTCCAAATTGCTTTTATTTTTAGCATATAATAAACAAGAAAAAATTCAAAACGAGTAAGCTTTCATGTTGTTCATGATGGCATTATGGTATCCATCTATAAGAAAATCGCAAGCTACTGCTTGCGATAAAAGATAGTTATCTCAAGATACTGGGACTTGGTTTAAATTTTGGACTTGATATAAATCATAATAACTGCCCCGTTTACGCATTAATTCTTCATGGGTTCCGATTTCCTGAATTTCGCCATGCTCAATCACAACGATACGATCGGCATGAGTGATCGTCGCTAAGCGATGGGCAACGATAAATGTTGTTCGATCATGAGCTAATTTTTCCATTGTTTGTTGAATGTTTTGCTCACTTTCTAAATCAAGGGCTGAGGTCGCTTCATCAAAAATTAATATCGGTGGATTTTTTAGAAATACCCGGGCAATCGCTATCCGTTGTTGTTGTCCACCAGACAACTTGACACCCCGTTCACCGACTAACGTTTTATATCCATGGGGTAGCTCAGTAATAAATTCATGGGCATTGGCAGCTTTGGCTGCGGCAATTACTTCTTCATCTGTCGCCTCAGGATTACCCATGCGAATATTCATCTCAATAGATTCACTAAATAAAATATTATCTTGCAATACCATCCCAATTTGATCCCTTAACGAGCGGGCTTTCACATCTCGGATATCAATGCCATCCACTTTAATCGCCCCACCAGTCACATCGTAAAACCTCGGAATAAGGCTGATTAATGTTGATTTTCCACCACCACTCATCCCAACAAGGGCAATGGTTTCGCCTTTATTAACACTTAAATTAACATTTTTCAGTACTTCTGGTTCATTATCTTCATAACGGAAAGAAACTTGTTCAAAGTCAATCTGCCCGTTAACTTGTTTTAGTTCAATGGCATCTTCTTTATCTTGAATATCATAATCTTCATTATAAAATTCAAACACCCGGTCTATTGAAGCAATGGCTTGGGTTAACACTGTTGACGCATTAACTAAACGACGAAGTGGACTATAAACTCTTTCCATATAGCCAACAAATGCCACCATCGTTCCCAATGTTAAGTTTCCACCGATAACTTGATAACCAGCAAAGGCAATGACGAGTAAAGGAGCTAAGTCAGTAATCGTGTTCGTCGCAGCAAAGGTCTTGGCATTCCATTTTGTGTGGGTGATTGCCTTATCTAAAAAGTTGCTGTTTTGTTGATCGAATTGTTCTTGCTCATAATCTTCTAAAGCAAAACTTCTCGTAACGGAAATACCTTGCACCCGCTCATGTAAATGCCCTTGTACTTCTGCCAGGGCTTGGGAACGTTCACGGGTCAATTGACGTAATTTCCCATAAAAGTATTTAACAGCAAAGCCATATAGCGGGAATAAAATAATTGATACCACTGTCAGCCAGACATCCATCGTAAACATAATACCAACCGCGATGAGAATCGTCGTCATATCTAACCACACATTCATTAACCCGGTGATGACAAAATTCTTTGTCTGTTCAACATCATGTATTACCCGGGAAATAATCTCACCCGTTTTTGTATTGGCATAATATCTCAAGCTAAGTTTTTGAATATGATCAAACAATTTATCCCGTATATCATATAGTACTTTACTACCTACCCACTGGGCTAAATATTGGCGTAAATACTCGATGGGTGGTCGTAAAATAAGGAAGATAATGAGTGATAACCCCATAATCCAGAGCAATTTATTTGTTTTTTCTGCTTGAGTTAGATGGTCAACGACAATAATTTGGTCGATGACATATTTTAAAATCAATGGAATAAGTAATGGAATGGCAAATTTAATAATGCCAATGATGACGGTCCAAATGATTTGCCAGACATATGGCCTGACAAAACGTAAGTATTGTTTAATAGTTTTCATATAATCATCACTAACCTTTTATAAACACACTGTTAATATTTATTGATAAATTCCGCTTCAAGTACTACGCTTCCACGGGCACGGCTACCGACGCACAGGATGGGCTAGTGCAGGCGTTGGTCACAGGACGTAACCTTACTTAGCCTGTGCACCCGTCACTTCGCTTCTACCGGGTCTTCAGCTCGTGCTGTTACCGTAGGAGTCTTCGCACCTTCCACTACAATCATACAAAATCCAATTTTCAACATTGTCCTTTATGAAAGCCTTCAATCCGAATACATAGAAAAGCCTTGCCACACAAGTGTAACAAGGTCGACAATAATAATAAAATATTCATTATACATAAGTAAGAAACCGCTCGTACCAATGATCGACGAAGCCAGGCGTGAATGGTCCCTTTCGCTGTCTAATCAACTGATAGACATGATCAATATGCCGATATAAAATACTATCTATTTCCTTAGGATACTTCATTTCCTGTTTATGTTTTGCATATTCATCCTCATCAAGCAATGTATAAGTCATATCCGGAAATACCCTTATGTCTAAATCATAATCGATATATTTTATTGCACCTTGATCATACAGAAAAGGTGAACTCAAGTTACAGTAGTAATGGATCCCTTCATCTTTTAACATACCAATGATATTAAACCAATATTCGGCATGGAAATAGACAATTGCAGGTTCTTTCGTCGTCCAAGTTTCACCATTACTTTCTGTTACCTTCACTTTATCATTTGCCCCGATGATAATGGTATTTGTACTTTTTAATACTAAATTTCGATCCCAAGTCCGATGCAGATGCCCATTATGTTTATAACTCTTAATTGGGATACTTGTTCCTGGTTTCGGAGCAACCATTATATCTTCCTCTTTCTTTGAAATCATTATTTACATTATAGAACCTATATTTTGAAAGATAAAGCATAATGACTTTAATTGAAACGAATAAAAGGCTGTTTATCATAGAGCAATTCCATGATAAACAGCCTTATTTGTTAAAAGATCTTCCCATTCACCTCATAGAGACTTGAATCGGTAGTCGTTATTTTTTATTTTGCTGAGATTTTTTGTTTTGCTGCTTTACTTGTTGGACATCAGTTTCTGCTGCAAACTCAGTTCCATATTGGCCTTGTTGATTTTGTGCAGCTTGTTGATTTTGTTGTCTTACTTGTTGGGCATTCGTTTTTGAAGAAGATTGTCTTGGATTTTTAGCCATCACTTTCACCTCCGCAGTTATTAATTTCTCCAGGAAGTAAAATATTATCCAAAAATAAATTGAAAGAAATTTTTTCCAATTTCAACTGCGGAAGGATTTGTATAAATTATCCATTTTTTACATACCCTAATTGACATTACTCTATATATTTCATCATTTTAAGATGGGAAGCTGGAAATGGATAGGTAACCAATTCATCTTTAGCTACCAAATGTATAGGTTGATCTTCATAATGTTCAACAATTTCAGCCTCATAAACAAACAGCTCCCAAATGATATGAGTAAAGACGTGTTTTAAATTACCTTTTTTCTCTTTTAAGGTTATTTTGACACCGTATTCGTTGTAAAACCAATTCTCAACATGCTCTAAGCCAATTTCGCCGATAGGAACCATCGGGAATTGCCATAAGTCTGCCAACAATCCTGTAGAAGGCCGTTTTTCGATGATATATCGATCATCATCGGTCTTCACCAATAAAACGACATAAGGAATGGTGCGTTGACGTTTAGCCTTTCCCCTATTTGGTAGTTCCGTTTGGATACCTTTTTCATATGCCCGACAATGTTCCTGTAGAGGGCAAAATAAGCATAGCGGTTCTTTCGGTGTACAAATTAATGCCCCTAATTCCATGAGCCCTTGATTAAAGGAAGAAGGATTTTCCTTTGAAATCATTTGCTCTACATATGTTTGGAATTGTTTTTTCGTCCGTGTTTCAGTAATGTCATCCGTAATCATCAATATTCGTGATAGAACACGCATCACATTTCCATCAACGGCAGGCAATGGTTGCGAAAAAGCGATTGACATGATCGCCCCTAAGGTATATGGACCAATGCCTTTTAAAGATCCTAACTCTTTTGGATCATCTGGTACTTGTCCATCATACTTATCAACAACTTTTTGGGCTGCCTCGTGCAAATTTCTCGCACGGGAATAATAACCCAATCCTTCCCATGCTTTTAGCACCGTTTGTAGATCCGCTGCTGCTAAGTCATGGATCGTAGGGAATTTTTCCATAAAGTTATGAAAATACGGAATAACTGTATCTACTCGGGTTTGTTGAAGCATGACTTCTGATACCCAAATTTTATATGGATCACGATCCTGACGCCAAGGAAGATCGCGTTTGTTTTCTTCATACCATTGAATTAAATCTTGTTGAAAAGATTGTACATCAAAATTTTCTAGCACTTCCATCAAAGATTAAGACACATCCTTTACATTTCGTCTGTTCATGTTTGCTGGTGATTTTTTCCAGACACGCCCTATCGTTACCATAATTAAATGTTAGTAGCCAGGTTGTACCTAACCTCATAAATTAATGATATTCAATCACAGGAGGACGTTTCATAAATGGATACGGGAACACATTTTGCAATGGGTGTTGCCTTGGGTGGTATCGCAACATTGGATCCGGCAGTTGCTAATGATCCAACACTTTTTGAAGCAGTGTTTATTGGAACGATCATTGGCTCCCAAGCACCAGATATCGATACAATTTTTAAATTACATAATAACGCAACGTATATTAGAAGTCACAGGGGATTCAGCCACTCTTTACCAGCCATATTCGGATGGAGTCTGTTAATTTCCACCATCATCATGTTGTTTATGGCTGAGATCTCATTTTTTCATTTATGGAAATGGACTTTAATCGCAGTCTCTTTCCATGTCTTTGTTGATCTTTTTAATGCCTATGGCACCCAAGCACTTAGACCATTTTCCAACAAATGGATTGCCTTTGACTTAATTCATACATTTGATCCCTTTATTTTTTTCATGCATCTAGTCGGTATTTGTGGTTGGTTATTAGGCTTGTCTTCTGGATACTTATGGCTCGCCATTTATTTCATTATCCTAATATATTATTGGCAGCGTTATATGGATCGACTAGCGATCGTTAAAAAAATACACCATAATTTTCCTGACGCTAAGAAAATAACGACCTCACCAACAACTAAACAGCATTTTTGGCGGGTCGCATTTATGACCGAAACATCCTTTTATGTAGGCACTGTAAAGCATGGAAAATTGCGTATTGTTGATCAATTTAAACGTGAGCCATTACCAGATATACCAATCATTGAGCTTGCGAAACAAGACAAAAACATCGCTGCGTTTCTTTCATTTTCACCGATTTATCGTTGGCAAATCAGTGAATATCCTCATTATACTGAAGTTCGTTTAATCGATTTACGATATCGGAAAAAAGACCATTATCCCTTTGTCGCTATTGTAAAAATTGACCAGCAACAAAATATTCTCTGCTCATTTACAGGTTGGGTTTTCTCAGAACAAAAACTACAAAGAAAATTATCAATTGAAAATAGCCAACTATAATGGGAAGTCTATGTTATGACGATTGTACTTCATCACCGAGCAAAGCGATCGGCAATGCTTCAAGTTTCTCGTAAACTTCCCCTAATAAATTTATTCGTTGGCCCCAGGCCATAATACCATTAATATGAGATACTTTAAATGTATGTCCTGGGTCACCATGTAAACGATAAATTTTGTTAGGATGAAAATCGGCAGGATTAAGTAAATAAGATTGAACGATTTGTAGCTTACGTTCATTGATCGCCACTTGACTTAAATTTCCTGAGCGTTCAGCTTTCATCAGTTTTTCTTTTAAATGGCCTAATTCTTCTCGTAATTGTTCAACAGAATAGTCACTATAACGATATTTCAAGTCAACCATCCTCTTTCTCTATTTAATGAATGCTATTTTCTTCACGGTAGTGAGATATAAATTTATTTATGTCTTCTATTGAAAAACCTTGGCGATATAATCCTGCTTTTACCTTATCTAGTAAAGTAGCGCCTGTAAACCTTTTGCTATATCTATTCCATAACTTTTCACCATGATATAAAATTGCCGCCCATTCTTGTTCATCATCATGTTGATTTTGAAAGGATGCTAAAGCCTCACCAATCACTTCAGAAGTGAAACCATTTCTCTGCAAATAAGCTTTTACTAAGTTAAGTTGTTTTTGATAGGCATGTTTGCTCTCTCGGTTTAACCTTTTTTCGGCAATGGTTGTTGCATGTTTTAATTGCATCGTATATGAATATTGTTGCAAAGCTTGATTGATCATTGTTTCAGGTATACCTTTTTTTACTAGTTCATTGTAAATATATCTAGGTCCTTTCGTTCCTGCGCATATTTTTGACGTCACGTACATATTTGCATATTGCTGATCATTTAACAAATCTAGTTCGGTCAATCTGTTGATAATTTCCTCAACATGTTCTGCTTGGATTGTTTTCTTTTGTAAATAATCCCGCAGCTCTTTCGTTGTTCTCATCCGATAACTTAAATATCGTAGGGCATCATGGTAGGATTTTTCAATATTGTCCGCTGACTTTATCCGCTCAATATCTTCTTGGCTAAGCTCCATCCCCTTACGTAAATTGAACTTTATCAGTGTGTTTTCATCGACACTAAGGCCGAACTCTTCCTGATCACCATCCGTTAAATATATATTATATCGGTGTTGATTACTTTTTTGCGTAGTAATACGAGTGATCTTCATCATTTCTCCTCCTCTCATCATATATATAAGTAGCTAATACATATGATGATGTTACAATTGGAGCATTTTTGTTTGTAAAAAAATTGTCGAATATTCCCATTAAAAAAGGGTTTCTTTTTCTGTGTAAAACGTGTAAAATATAACTACTAAAAATAAATGCAGGGAAGGCAAATGGTGCGCCACCAGCAATTTGTTTGCTGGTTCTAGTGGGTTCGATTCCCACCCCGAATTTTTGTTGTTTTGACTAAAATAAAAATTCTTGGGTGTTCCTAACATAACTGCCTTTACAGAGACGAGAATGCCCACCTTTAAAAAGGGGGTTTTTTTATGTTGAAAAACCGTGATCTATCAGAAGTACCTGTTTTATTTGAATTGTTATCTCATCCAGAAGTATATCCTTATGTGAGGCAAAAAGCCACTACCTCTGATGAGTATTATTTTATCACGAAACAAACAATTGAGGCTGAAGAACGAGGAGAATTAATTTCTCGGACAATCGTTGATGAATATTACCATCCAATTGGAACCATTAATTTATTCGATATCCAAGATAATTATGGTTTTTTAGCAACTTGGATTGGTCAACCATACTTTGGCAAAGGGTACAATAAAATTGCCAAAGAACAGTTTTTTGATGAATTATTCTTTGAAAAATCAATTGAAGGTATATTTATGAAAATAAGACGAACGAATATTCGTTCGATAAAAGCTGTCCAAAAACTACCTTATGCAATTTTAGGGAATGATCTTTACCCTGAAGTGTATCAAAAAGTGAACCAAAAAGAAGACGCCTATGATTTATATGTTGTAACGAAAGAGCATTATGAGTCATACAAGCAGTTTGCCAATGACCATGCATCTGTTGAGCATATCGAAAATACAGCAGATGATGAAGGTGTTTCATAAACTGATTCGCCACATATTAGCCTCATAAATATTTGAACAGGATAAACTGTCAAAGATGAAAAATCGAAGCATCTAACTTCGATTTTTTTATACCTTTTATATAGCTTACTACTTCTGATTAATCAACGACAATTTAGCAAAAGCTGATTGTCGAGCACTTTCCTTATTTTCACCAAAACCATAACCAACGTTAATATCCATCATTCCAATATTGAATACGAGTTGCCAAATTTCGAATTTTTCCATATACCGTAAGTAGATATATACCATCTGATTATTATCTACTTCAATTTCATATTGGTTTTGCTGAATTTGCGAACATATTCTGCGCCATTTCGTTATCGTGGGCTGGAATAAGGCTAAACAACTAATCAAATCTTTACACCTCCGCATAATGTTCTAATTAGGAACATTATACTATATATGCCATTTGAGAACAATGAACCAATTTACCTTACGCTAGATTATGTTAATCTGACATTAATCATAGAAATAGATGAGCGTGATGACAATTAATACTGAAATAATTACTCATAACATTAGTTTTTTTCGTAAGCAAAAAAATTGGACCCAACAAGAACTAGCTGACAAATTGAAAATCTCCCGGTCAGTTATTGCCAAGTGGGAGAATAATATTGTTACACCTGATATCATTTCATTAATTAAGTTGAGTGAAATTTTCAACATAACCCTTGACCATCTAGTAGGAAATGATTCCTTTCGTCATGATATATTAAAAGAATTTAAACGGGTCTATAGTTCAAAGACAACCCCCTTCGATGATGAGGTTATTGAACTAATAGAGTTTTTGATGACTAATCCAACATTAAAACAAGAAGTTCAACGTATAAAAAATTTACCGCTTAAAAAACAACAATCAATTCAAACAGTATTAAGTGAATTGATTGATCAATTTGAAAAAATATAACTTGAAGAGGAATGGTTCTAAGCAAAAAAATTGCTTAGAACCATTTTTTTCTAAATTTACCCTTTATTTTGCTCGTTATATGTGTTATACTCTGACTATAACATATATAATAACCGAAGGAGCTATGATAATGTGTATATTAAATTAGATTTTGAATCAGAAAAACCGATCTACACCCAGTTAATGGAGCAGATTATTGCCGGTATTGCAAAACAAGAACTGCTTCCAGGGGAAAGGTTACCATCGGTGAGATCATTAGCTGCTGATATCGGTGTCAATCTGCATACTGTTAACAAAGCTTATCAAGAATTGAAGCAAAAAGGATTTATTTTAAGCCATCGGCAAAGAGGAGTTGTCATCCATCCAGATGGCATGCCACCAGCAGATCAGGAATTTAAGGACCAATTATATGAAACATTACATCCGATCATTGCTGAATCCATTGCTCGGCAACTATCTTTTGAAGAATTTACGAAAATATGCCGAGACATCTTTCAAACATATTTAGATAAAGAAGGTGATTAACAATGACAAAATTATTAATTGTAATCCTTGCCTTATTACTCATCCCTATTTTTGCACTGATGACGTTCATCCCCTATTGGACAAGAAAAACAGAGAGTTTTGGTGTTTCAATTCCTGAGGACGTCTTCGATCACCCAACAATAAAGACTATGAGAAAAAGTTATGCCCAAATAATGACGATAGTAGGGATTGTGTTATTATTCATCTACTTTTTCGTTGCGTTGCTTTTTACGACAGACGAAGTCATGTTCTCGATCTTTTATAGTGGCATCATCTTTGTTTACTTAATCATTAGCTTTATTATTTATTTAAGATTTCATAAGCAGATGAAACAATTAAAAGCAGAACAACAATGGACACAAGACAAATCACAGCAACTCATCATTCATACGAAATTTCATGACAAACCTTTAACCATATCTCATTGGTTTTACGGCATTCCGATTCTACTGTCTTT
>CALAMD010000040.1 GCA_937925695.1 uncultured Bacillaceae bacterium
ATCGACATGATCACCGGGATAACAACTAAAAAACTAAGGGATAAAAAGGATGCTCTAATTAATTCTTGTCTTGTAGGCTCAAAATGAACTTGTCGTTGTGCTGCTGTCTGATCTCCGACTACAGCTTGAACTTCGGCAGAAACATCGTCAACCATTGAAGTTTCAGCATCTATCGTTACATCCATATCCATTTGGCTAGCTACTTTCTTCGCTTTTGCTTGGTCAAGTGCTCGTTCTATCGCACTTGCTTCTTCCAAAGTAATCGCTTCTAGTGTGACAGAACCTCGGGAATCACTGGCACTTGTCTCAAGGTGCAAAGACGTAACCCCAAAGGGTTTAAAGTAAAACGGTGTTTCTCTTCTAACATTTTGCACGGCAGTTAATGTAATCCGATTATGTTTTCTCGTAAACAGTCCTCGATAAATATGAAACTGCTGATGGTCAATTTCATAGGTCGTTTTTCGCCATTCTACAACGATTGCAAATAGTTTATAAATAAAATAGGCAACCAGCAAAATTCGACCAGCCCTTGGTAAAAATGATGTATCATTTAGCCGTAACACAAACAAATAAATAATAAAAACAGCGTTATTACGGAAAAAATGGATCAAAGACTGCAGCATTTTTAATGGGTGCATTCGTTTATTGTTCATTTAATTCATCTTCCTCATCAATTTGTGCATAATGAGCGATTTGATCTCGTATTTGAAATGCTTCTTCCTCAGGTAAAGCTGGAATGGTATGGGATGAACCTAACGTTCCAATCGTCAACGAATACAAACCATACTTTCTCAACAATGGACCTTGATCCGCACCAACATATTGAATTTTCGTCATTGGAATAACAATATCATGATGAACGAAGCGACCATGTTTTAAGCGAACGAATTGTTCATTTATACCATAACGCCAATACTTTTGAATAATATTTGGTTCAAATATAACTGACCATGTTGCAGATAACGGTACAAGCCCTAATAATACCCAAAAAATAATGATCAACCAATTGAACCATTCATATACGTGGCCTAACGTAAGTAATACAACAACAATTACCAAAAACAGAACTTCGATCAACGTATTTCTTAAGCGAAAAACTTTAATCGCTTTTGTTGAAATTCGCTTCTGTGCTTCTAACAACTTATCCAACTGCTAATCAACCCCTTAACTTTAACAACCAAGTTACTGGTCCTTACCAAAAACTTTATTTGAACCGTGCTCGCGTTCCATTTATGCAATATATTCTATCAAAGATGATGCAAGACTAGGATAGAAATATTCTAGTCTATTACAACCGGCTTGATTATCTTAGATTCAAAGGCTGCAACATGATCGCCATCATAAACAAAATGGTGATGATAAACGTTATCCTCTTCTAAAATTGTTGGTAAAAAGTATTTCAAGTTGGCCACTCCGCTATTATTCGGATGGAAGATCCAATCTAGTTTCTTCCAATCTAGAATGCCCTCTTCAGTTTTAATCGGTGTGGTATATGTTAAAGACGTAGGGATCTCAACAAGAAAAGCATGCATGCCACCAGCATAACTACCATCTTTTGCTTCCCAAGTGATTTTCCCTCGATAAATTGGCTCTGTATGTACTTGCCACTGGGCATCTGCTTCTTCAGCTTGTTCTTGATTTAATAAGGTAATCCCCGTTTCTTCCTGAATCTCCCGAATAATACAAGCTAGGGGCGTCTCATTTTTTTCTATTTTACCACCGACACCATTCCACATGCCCATCCAGGCTGGTGTTTCACGATTTAATAATAATATGTGATCCCCTTGTCTAATAAAGCAAATAGTATATTTTAGTTCCATGTTAACACCGTCCATTGCGTATCATCATAGCTTAAAATGATTATTTTCTTACACTATGTTTAAAATTATAAACAAAACGAGCAAGATCGTCTATATGAAACGACAATTTTCACCAATTATAGACCTTTTAGTTACGCTACATTTAAAAAGGTTTTAACATATTCTAACTTTAAAAAGGTATGAGCTTTTTCGTTTTGTATCAGCTATACGTCTTAGCAATTTTAACTTATCTTCATATCATATAATTACTCTTAATAAAGGCGGTAAGCAAATGACAAAAAAGCACCTAAAAATTTTAATTTTAATGAAACCCTTTGGGAAATTCCCCAAACACCAACCAAAAGTGGATATGATCCAAGCCCTAGAACAGTATGCAGAGGTCTATTATTGGTCTAAAAATGGTCATATTCAAGATATTTTAAAGAAACTTGCAATTGAGCCGGACTTTATCCTCCACTATGATATTGCCTGGAATTCCTTTTTTGCTCCTCGTGTTGAAGGACTAGATGAGGTTAAAATACCAACGGGTTGTTTTATAATCGATCTACACTGGAAACCTGAGCAACGAATTAAATATATTAACGATAATCAAATTGATATCATCTTTTCAGTCAGCAAACATCCCTTTCTCAAACTTTTCCCCCAATTTAACAACAAAATGTATTGGACGCCATGGGCGATTAATCCCAAGATTATGAAAGATTGGCGAAAAAAGAAGGATATTGACTGTTTATTAATGGGGTTAGTTTATGTCGATCATAGGAACTTAGCTGGTCATACCCTACCAAGACAACTACCATCAAAAGGTCGTTATGCTTTTCGTGATGCGGTATTTGAGCAAATGAAAACTACCCCTGGCTTTGTCTTCCATCCCCATCCAGGTCACCTAACGATTAAATCAGATTTATTGCTAGCGAATAAAGCATATGCCGAGGAAATCAATCGGGCGAAGATTTTTTATACGTGTGGTAGCCGTAACACAACAGGTGGCATTGCCGTGTTAAAGTTTTTTGAAGTACCTGCTTGCCATACCTTGCTATTAGCCGAAACAAATGAGGATATTGAAGAACTTGGCTTTAAAGATACCGTTAATTTTGTTGCCTGCACCATTGAAGAGATTAAAGAAAAAACAAACTTTTATTTAACCCATGATTCCATTCGGCAAAAAATTACCAAGAATGGGTATGAGTTCATTCATCAACACCATACAATTCATCATCGTGCCCGGCAAATGATTGAAGAAATAAAAAAACTCATTTCATAACAATGTTAGGAAATGAATTAAAATGGATGGTTGTATAGCTTCAGTAACAAAAACGATTCACTCTACGCTCTGATCTCAATTATGATTGAAACTGAAACTCAACGTGAACCGAGGCACTTATCGGTATTAAACCGGGTTCGATCGGTGTTGCTGATTGATATTCAGTCAATGACGTTTTTAAAAATGGTATCGGTTGTTCTGCTACTTCTTCTTTAATCGTAACTGGCACAGGATCTAACATAAGGGACATCTGATTAGCGATTGATTGAGCTTTTGCAAGTGCATCTTCAAGGGCTTTCTGTAGTGCATATCTTTCATATGCATCTACATTTTCAATAGAAAATTGGAGGTTAAAAATTTGATTGGCACCAGCTTGCTGAGCAATCGTAATCACTTGACTGATTTGATCCAGATCTTTGATCCTCACAGTAATATTGTTTTGAACTTCATAAGTGACCAACTCTAAATTGCCATTCTTATTTTCATAAATCGGTCGCAATTGAAAATAGGTTGTCTGAATTTGATCTCTTGGCACACCAAATTCTAATAATGCCCTAATCACTTGATTCATCCGCAAATCATTTTCTTGCTTCGCTACATCAAGTTGTTCATTCCTTGTGATCACTTCTAATTGAATGTGCACTGTATCTGGAGGTTGAGAAATCGTTCCCGTCCCCTGCACAAACAACCGGCGATTCGGGCTAGTAAAACTACGGTGGTCATTAGGATAGTACAATTGCTTCACCTCTTTTCATGATACTTAACTATATGTGTTCGTCTGAAAATTGGTGAACAGTCTACCGATCCATCATGCTAGTTATCGCCTATTGTTTCGTCATCGATTCAACTTGCAAGCCCATTTTAATAGTTTCTACTTCATGGTCAAAGAGAGAGTCATTAAATTCAGCTAATTTCTTAAACCCTCTAGCTTTGTAAAAGGTTAGACCAGTTTGATTGTTTTTTTCGACAAAAATATAAACCGCTTCTGCTTCTAACTGATTGATACCATGCATTAACAAAGCCGTACCAATGCCTTGTCCTTGATATTCAGGGAGTAGATAAATAGCGCCTAATTCTGTACTGCCATCTTTCCGGCGAGGCGAAAAATTGGCAAAACCGACTACACCCTCAGCCATTTCAGCTAAATAAATATACGAACTGTGCAAACGTCTTTTCAGCGATTCATTACTATAAGCCATCGCTAAAAATTGATCTTGAATATCAAGGGGAATAATTCCTCTGTATGTGTCATGCCAACTTAATTTTGCTATCTCTTGTACGAGATGAATATCCCCTTCGTCCATTTGTCTAATGACGATATCCACTGCTTTTCACTTCCTTATTTCTTCCCTTAAACTGTTTGTTGCCTATGAATCTCTGTTTATTGTGAGATAAACATTTTTCCATTATCATCCATTATTTACATGATGTAGATATTGTAATCATGTTTTTCCTAAAAAAACAAAAATATTTCAAATAGGATTGACAAGCTTGCTAGCATATATCGTTTCAGCGATCAAATAGCTGATTAAATAGGATCTTACCTAAACGAACTGCCTACACAAGCTATCCCTTCACCAAATATACTGAATTAAGCATGAAGGGAGTTATTTTATGAAAAAAATTGCACTACTTTCCTTTATTGCCATTTTAGTTCTGCTATCGCTAACCATCCTGTTTATTTCTAGCCAACAATCTAATGATGAAAAAGAACCAACTAATGGTCATAAAGCGAATGATAATGAGCAAGAAGTTGAATATTATTGGGGAGTAGATTCAGCAAGTTACACAGATGAATCCTTATATCAATGTGTCATCGATCAATTTGGTCAACCTTCTGTTTGGGGAAGATATTTAGGTGATATTGAAGATGTTTCCCATGGGTTAGATGCAGATGAAGTCGCTTATCTTCATGGAAATGGAATTCATATTCTTGTAATCTACAATCACTTCTCTGATGCCACAGGATACGAAAATGGCATTCAAGAAGCTGAACAAGCAATTTCTTTTGCTGAACAATTAGACATCCCAGAAGGGGTTGCGATTTTCGGTGACATCGAACCAAATTATCCAGTCGATGAACAATTTATCAATGGTTGGTATGACAGATTAGTAGATTCCCCTTATCAGCCAGCATTGTATGGCGTTTTTAAAGAAGACAGTGAATTATTTACTTCCTTTAATAAAGCAACAGAAGAAGCTCAAAGGAACACCATTCTTTGGACAGCATATCCACAAAAGGAAATCACAGCAAAAGACAATGCACCAGATTTTGAAGCAATTGCACCTGAAGAAGCAGAACTTTTTGGTTGGCAATATGCAATCAATGCAGAAACTTGTAATATTGATACAAACCTATTCACCGATGCCATGATTGATGTGTTATGGAAGAGTGAATCTGCAGACGATTAATCCTTAACACGTTGTGAGCGCCTCATCCACCTGCATCTTGATGAGCAGGACAATATCAAGCATCGTGTACTCCTAACAGCAGTCTTTTAGAAAGACACAAGCGATAACGCAAGAATCACTTGTCTATTATGAGTTGCATAACCTCCTAGACAATGAGACAAAATAAATAACCCAACAAATGAATGACTCCATGATTACTACGCCTCGCTGTTTAGCGGGGCGAAACCATTAGCCAAGAAAAATTGCTCCATAAACTAATGCTCCGATGACAACATAGACTGGACTCACTTTCCATTTTTCTAAAGCCAGTAAACTAAGTCCGCCAATGATGATCGTATGTAGCGATCCAGATTCCTCATAAGAATGGGTGAAAAAATTAATCGTCATCAATCCCAATAACACAGCAATTGTGGGGCGAACATATTGGGTTAATTTTACGACTTTCGGTGAGTCTTTAAATCGATAAAGAATGCCTAACAAAGCGATCATGAGTAACATCGATGGGGCGACAGCAGCGAATACGCCAACAAATGCGCCGAAGACACCACCTACCTCGTAACCGATATATCCAGCCAGTTTAGTAGCAATTGGCCCTGGAAGCCCGTTCCCTAGAGCAACCATCTCACTAAATTCACTTACCGTAAACCAGCCATACTTGGTAACGACTTCATATTCTAATAACGGAATTGTTGCTGGTCCGCCACCATAACCAAGGATATTTGCAATAAAATTTGCTTTAAAAATCTGCCAATAAATCATTATGCATCAACCTGTTTTTCTGTTTTTTTATTTTTAGATAACAATGCCGCTACTAATAGCGCGCCAATAACGAGGGCAGGATGGATTCCAAACCAACGCATCACGACGAAACTAATCACCGTTAGGACAATCGTCGGTATCCAGCCCATCAAACGATAGGACAACTTAATAAAGTCCCAAGCCAATACCCCAATCATCACACCTGCAACTGGTATGACCCCTTTGGCCATGCCCTGAACCCAAGGTTTATCTTTATAAGCATTGAGCACTGTCATTAATAAAATCATTAAAATAAGCGTTGGTAAAATTGTCGCGATCAATGCATTTAGCATTCCTCGCCAGCGAGCTAGTCGCCAGCCGATATAACCAGCTAATTTGGTATTAATTGGTCCTGGTAACGTATTCGCTAAAGCTAAGACATCAGAAAACTCTTCATCGTCCATCCACTCGTAAACTTCTACCACTTCACGTTGCATGAGTGGGACAGCTGAGAGTCCGCCACCATAACCTAATAAGCCAGCACGAAAAAATGCCATAAAAATATCTCTTTGTCTCACCATAACCAAATCCTTTTCCTTTGCTAAAAATTGCATCAAATCACCTAACACGATCATTAAAAAGAACCATGCAGTTTAACCCATTGGTACGAAATAAATCGCAGTCATTCGTTTATCCTTATTAATAAACTCAAGCAAAACATTTCAGTCTTGCCAATATTGAGGATCCATCATCCGAATTTCTTCAATGACTTCTTCAATATCACTTGGTGTGATCAAATAGATCGGATAGTTTTCTTGCTTTTGAGCGATACGATAAAAATACTGGGTACTCCCCGGATATTCTTCATCCATTAACAATACACAGCCATCAGTTTGTTCCACATACCATTGGTTTTTGGCCCGGTATTGATAGGGCCCTTGATAATCACCACGGTATAATGGACGATAAAAGTCTGCCTGCTCAGCTATTTGCTGATATATAAGTTGGTATGAATCCGGCCACCGATTGTCTTGATTTTCAAAGGGCGGTATGAGAGCAAGCTGGATTGGATATTCCTCCTTTAATTGCAAGGTAACTTCTGCAGCCCAAAGTTCAACGCCCATCTGCCCTGAGACAACAACCCATTGTAAACCCTCATCGATCAAAGCCAATATTTGTTTTTCTATTGCCTTTTTTAAAAAATCAATCCGTTGATCTTCGGCTTGCTGAATATTTATTTCATAAGGTTTATAACCAGTCACAGTAATGACTTTCAAACATTTTGCACTCCAATCCCAATCTAATGTATACGTAATCATCGATCACTTAACATAAATAGCAACCCCAATTAATGGCATCAAGTCCACTAAATGGGGTTTCATTTATGATAACATAGAAATTTCGTTATTAAAAATTTCTTTCCACTCGTATTTAGGGGTTCATCCGCAACTTTCAATCGGAATAAGAATGACTCTTAGAAATTGCATCCTATCATTAATAATGGGCAAGCAAGCCCCGCTTCATAGCAATTCGCTCACAGAACATGAAGAAAGCGATACCTAAGACAAAATATATGATTGCATTACCTATCAGAATCCCATAATCTGTAACACTGATTTGACTTAAGGTCACTCCGTGTATCATCACACTACGCACTAAATCAAGTCCTTTAACAAAGGGAAAGTAAGAGATGATTGGTGCGACGGTGACCGGTACAAAAGCTAAACCTGCCAAGATAAATTGAAGGATTTGTAAGAATGCATCAACTTGCTTTAACACCATGGAAATTCCAGCAATGATAAAGCCTAAACCATACATACTCACCAACGTTATGAGTAAAATTGGCAATATCGACAACAAATCAATATTTAACCACTGACCTGTAGTGAACATCGATAAATATAATAACACAATGAGGATGATAAAATTAATAACGGTCGAAGCGATTAAGCGCGCAGTCATAATTCGCCAAATCCCCATCGGTGACATCGACAATTGTTCTAAAGTCCCTCGCATTGATTCATTCGTCACTTGCCAACCTACTTTATTAATCGTTGACATGGTTAAAAACCAAAACAGATTGTTGACGATCACATATTGGGTATTCAACTCTTGTGTCGAAGGATCACCAACGACTTGAATTCCTAAAAACATGCCGAGAAAAATAATGTAAAAGGTAAACACTGTAGCTATCGTATTTGGTAAATAGCGAACAAGTTCAATATATTCTTTTTGTAGATTGACACGTAATAGACTAAACCAACGCATGGGCTTCTTCCCCCTTAATAATTCTCATGAATACTTGTTCAAAGTTTATTGTGCCTTGCTCAATTGATTCTACTGGCGTTTTATTCATTTTTAACAGTTCAAATAGATCATATATTTCATGATCTTGGTCGAAATCTACTTTAATGATAGCTTGGGTCGTATCCGGGATATATTCGAGATGAGGAAAAGCTTTTTTTATTAATTGAAGCTGCTGATCACTCAGTAATTGACCTAACGTAATTGTATAAGAGCGGACTGCAAACAATCGTAATAAATTGTCCACGTGATCATCAGTCACAATTCGACCATGGTTAATAATAATGACCCGATCACAAAGATCTTCAACGACCGCCATATCATGACTACTAATAATAATCGTTCGTTCTTGATTGTTTACAATTTCCTTTAATAATTCCCGAACTTCATAACCTGTTTCAACATCGAGACCTAGTGTTGGTTCATCAAGCAACAATACTTGGCTATCTGCCATCATGGCAACTGCAATGGCCAACTTTTGTTGCATACCTCGGGATAGTCGATTAACAAGTTCATTTTCTTTATCTCTTAAGCGAAATTGTACTAATAATTCATCAATCGTTTGAGCAACCCCCTTCTTATCCATCCCTCGATTACCAGCAAAATACTCTAAATTTTCCCGTACAGTTAATCGCCAATAAAGATTACGATTTCCTTCTAACACGGCACTAATATCTCGTAATGTCTCAAGGCGGTTTTTTTGATTATCCCGACCATTAATCAAAATTGTTCCTTCATCAGGTATAAGGAGACCACAAATCATTTTGATTGTGGATGTTTTTCCCGCACCATTTGGACCGAGAAGCCCCAATATTTCACCCTTCTTAACATCAAATGAAATATTGTTGACTGCTTGAACGAATTCTTTTTGTCTTCGTTTCTTGTAAGTCTTTGATACATTTTGTACTTCAACAATATTCTCTTTACTCATTTTCATTCTCCTTTTTATCTTTAAGCTACCTTTATCATATCTGGGTCCCCCAATTTCGCATAGAGCCAGAAGCATGAATTCAACTAAGACTCTAGTCGGATTTTTATATTGTAGTTCTATATTTCTATCCCTGACTCATGGATAAAATAAGCAAGCAAATTTCTTTATTTTTTATGATTTAAAAAGATTTTCGTTGGTTTTTTTAAAAAAACTTCGACTTTCTTCTTCTAAGGCCGTTTTTCTTAAAATTACTTATAAATATGCTATAATGGATAAGGTGCTTTTCCTTATTTATAACAATTATTAATACATAAATTGAAAAAAGGAGTGATAGGTTGTTTAGAGATGATCGCTTTGAAGGATATATTAAGAGCGATTTAAGAAAAGATTTAATTGCCGGTCTTACTGTTGGGGTAGTGGCGATACCATTAGGAATGGCTTTCGCAATTGCTTCAGGGGTAAAACCAGAATACGGTCTTTATACGACAATCATTGCTGGATTGCTCGTAGCCTTATTTGGCGGATCGAAATATCAAGTCGCTGGACCTACGGGAGCCTTTATCCCTATTCTTTTGGCAGTTGTTTTACAATATGGGTATGAAGATTTACTCATTGCCGGTTTACTAGCTGGTCTGATGCTCATCATCATGGGTATTTTTAAAGTAGGGAATTTAATCAAGTATATCCCCCGGTCGGTAACGATTGGATTTACAGCCGGGATTGCCGTGATTATTTTTTCTGGTCAAATAAAGAACTTTTTAGGATTAGAAGGAATTGGACAATCAGAATATTTCCACGAAAACATGCTTCAATTAGCTAAAAACATTTCAACGATCAATCCATACAGTGTCGTAACAGCCTTTATTGGATTAATGATTGTCATTCTCCTACCAAAGTACTTTCCACGTATCCCAGCTTTACTTGTCGCCCTCATTATTCCAACAATTATTGCCATTCTCTTCTTTCCTGGTAAAGTTGCTACAGTCGGAAGCGAATTCGGCGGTATTCAACAGTCTTTTCCAAAGCTCAGCATTCCTCAGATTAGCTTAGAAAAAATATCGTATTTATGGCAACCTGCATTTGCAATTGCGATGCTTGGCGGTATTGAATCCCTGTTATCAGCCGTAGTTGCTGATGGAATGACAGGTGATAAACATAATTCAAACAAAGAATTAGTGGGACAAGGAATTGCCAATGTGATTACACCGCTGTTTGGTGGAATACCAGCTACTGGGGCGATTGCTAGGACAGCAACAAATATTCGTGCCGGTGGTGTTAGTCCGCTGTCAGCAATTATTCAAAGTATTTTTGTTTTATTAACCTTGCTACTGTTCGCGCCATTTGCTTCCTATATTCCTTTAGCAAGCATGGCACCAATATTAATGTTTGTTGCTTTTAATATGAGTGAATATCGTTCCTTTGGACAAATATTAAGATTGCGCAACGGTGATGCCCTTGTCCTCGTTGTCACCTTCTTGTTAACGGTCTTTGTGAACTTAACCGTTGCTGTTCCAATCGGTTTAGCCTTGGCAATGATATCTTTTATTAAAAAGATGAGTGAAGTCCTGGCTGTTAAACAAATAAAACCTGATATCCAACCGGAAAATGGGCAAACCGATCAAGCAGAATATGTATGCCCACAAATAGCGACTTATACGATTCATGGGCCATTATTTTTTGGAGCTGCAGAACGTTTTGAGTCGATCTTAAAACAATCCCTTGATGAACGACCGGCAGTATTAATTTTAAAAATGAGACATGTTTCTCTGATCGATGTTACAGGGGAAGCCAACTTAGCATCGCTCATCCTTGACTATCAAAATAGCGGTGGTACAGTATTAATCGCTGAAATCGAACAAGATCCGTTAAAGATGCTTGAGATGAGTGGATTATCTGTTGCTATTGGTGAAGATCACTTTTTTGATACGACAACAGAAGCAATTAACTATGCTTTAACGTTGATTGACCCTAACGACTGTAAAGCATGTGCCCGTCAAGGGTTTGATCAGTGTCAAACATTTAAAAAATTGGCCTAGAAAACATAACGAACAACTAGTAATGTTTGATATGATTACTAATAAACGAAGTCCTTTAGGAATGGACTTCGTTTTATTTTTCTCTAAAGGATATGCTACACTGCCAATAAATGAACTAAGAAACCCGATTCCGTAAAGTAGAGAGGAGTGTCTGTATGTTCGTTCAAGAAATTAAATTACATCATATGAAAATGAAATTAAAAAATCCATTTAAAACGAGCTTTGGTACGATTCAAGATAAAGAATTTTTTATCATAGAAGCAATTGATGCCCACGGAAATTCAGGATTTGGCGAAACAGTTGCCTTTACAATCCCTTGGTATACGGAAGAAACGGTTAAGACGAACCACCATGTCATCAATGATTTTTTAATTCCGCTATTACGAAATCAATCAATTGAACATCCAAAAGAGGTTGCTGAATTATTTCGCCGCGTCAAAGGAAATCATATGGCAAAAGCAGCGATTGAATGTGCTATTTGGGATCTTTATGCTAAGCAACAAGGTCTTCCACTAGCAGAAGTATTAGGTGGGGACAAAAATGAGATTGATGTTGGGATTAGCCTAGGTATTCAACCTTCTAGCCAAGACCTACTCGAAATGATTGACCATTATACAAGTCAAGGCTATAAACGGGTTAAAATTAAGATCAAGCCCGGTCATGATGTGGATGTCCTAAGGGAAGTTCGCCATCACTTTCCTGAACTAACATTGATGGCTGATGCTAATGGTGCTTACAGCTCAAAGGATTTTAATATCTTAACAAAACTTGATGAGTTTGATTTAATCATGATTGAACAACCATTAGCAGAACATGATTTACTCGGGCATGCTGCGTTACAAAAAAGTATGAAAACACCGATCTGTTTAGATGAGAGTATCCATTCGCTTACTGATGCACAGCTTGCGATTCATCTCGGTAGTTGTCAAATTATAAATATTAAAATTGGTCGGGTTGGCGGTATCACCGAAGCTATCAACATCCATCATTATTGTCGTGATCATCAAGTACCAGTTTGGTGTGGTGGCATGCTAGAATCAGGGATTGGCCGAGCTTATAATATTGCTATTGCCTCGCTACCACAATTTACTTTTCCCGGTGATATCGGTGAATCTAGCCATTATTGGTATGAAGATATTATTGATCCTGAAGTGTCCGTTTATCATGGCCAAATTCAGATTCCTACAACACCTGGAATCGGCTATAACATCAATCAAAAAACCTTTAATAAATACCGCTATCACACTGAAATTTTTAACTTATCTTAACTTTTTTGCGATTATCTATGTATTTTTAAAAATATATGTGATATACTTGTATTAATTATTTCTGTTCCGAAGTAATAGTTTAAGATGTTGTACTGCATACATAATAATGTAGTGGTCCTCTTAAATTTATTATTAAGAACAAAATAGTAATATTATGCTTTAAGCAAGTTGGAGGAAAAGTATTACATGAACACAGGTACAGTAAAATGGTTTAATGCAGATAAAGGTTTTGGCTTTATCGAAGTTGAAGGTGGAGACGATGTATTCGTACATTACTCAGCTATTCAAGAAGAAGGTTTTAAAACTTTAAACGAGGGCCAAGTAGTAACTTTTGACATTGAAGAAGGCGAACGTGGACCACAAGCCACTAATGTTGTTAAACAATCATAAACCTAATTAAAAATGAAAAAGTTTCTCTCACAATTGTGGGAGAAACTTTTATTTTTTTCATCATTTTTTTATGCAAAAGCATCGGTTAACTTTGTAACAATTTGCTTTTTACGGGAAACAACCCCTTTTAATAACGCGCGGTTGTTTTCTAACACTGTATTGAATGCTTTTTCAACATTTTCTTGAGCTTGTCCCATTGCCAATACTTCTGAATCATTATTTAAAATATCCGTAACAACGAGTAAGAATAAGGATAGATCTTTTTCCTTGATGACTTTCGCAATTTCGGCCTCAATTTCCGCTTGATCTTTATAGATCGCCTCAACATCGACCGCATTAATCTGAGCGATTTCTACTTTCTCGCCACCCATCGTAAACTCTTTTGAATCCATACTGAGAAGTTCTGGGATTGATTTATCACTTAAATCCGCTCCCGCTTTAAGCATTTCCAAGCCATATGTATCTACATCTACATTAGCAATTTTAGCTAAAGCATGAGCCGTATCAATATCTTCTTGTGTACATGTTGGAGATTTGAATAATAGTGAATCGGAAATAATTGCTGATAATAATAAGCCAGCTATTGTTTCAGATAATTGGACATCATTTTCTTGATACATCTTATAAATGATCGTTGCTGTACATCCAACTGGCTCAGCACGGAAGTATAACGGTTCACTCGTTTCAAAATTGGCAATCCGGTGATGATCAATGACCTCTTTTATTTGGACATCTTGAATATTATCAACACTTTGCTGGAATTCATTATGGTCGACTAAAATAACGCTATCTACTTCCTCATCCACTTTTTCAATCAGGCGAGGCGCATCTACTTTAAAGTGATCCAGTACATATTGGGTTTCTTTATTAATATCCCCTAAACGTACTGGTTCAACATCAAAGCCTAGTGAGGTTTTCAAATCAGCATAAGCAATTGCTGAACAAATCGAATCCGTATCTGGATTTTTATGTCCGAAAATTAATGTTTTACTCATTATTTGCCACTCCTTTGGTTCTACTGAATTACTATGATCCTCAGGTCCTTTTAATAGAATACCACATTTAATATCCTCTTGAGTAGTAAATTAATATCGTTAAAAACATCATCTTTCTTCCTCATCCTTTGGAATAATATTTTTCATTCATTGGGATAGAATCCTAAACAGACAGTTTTATAAAATCCTAAACCTTTAGGTTACTTAATTTTATCCGATATACACTAATAAGATGAACCTGTGGGGGTGATTAAAGATGAAAATTCAATCTACACAGTTACAAGTGAAGCAAAATGGAAATATAACAAAGACAAATTTTGTTAATTACAATCAACAAAACAACCATGAGATTTCATCAACAGGTGAAGATTTTATGATTAGTTTTAGCCAAGAAGGATTAATACTTAGCAAGTTATTCAAACAATTCTATGAAGAATATCATAGTGTGGAAGCAATAGAACAGAGACAACGTGAACAATTAGCAGAAGCCGAAGCTTACAATCGATTAGAAGATGAGTTTAGCTTAACGGTCAAATATAATTTTCCAGAAAATACACTCCACCAGACAATAAAAGTAGCTCTAGAAGGAAAAGTTGTCAACGCGTCACTTTATGCTAGTGAATTAGCTTCAGCTATTAGAAGTTCCGTATCAATGCCTGATAAAAGCGCAGAAGAACGGGCAGCTTATCGAGAAATGGCACTAAAACAAGCACAATATATTGCCGAAAATTATTTTGATAATGAGCAAGAAGCATCATCATTTATGAATGAAATAAATAAGTACTATGAAAATGATGTCCTAAGAGAAAAAGGATATATTGTTATTGATAATGGTAATATTAAACCGTTTAAAACTTATAGCAGCCCTATTTCAAATAAAAATGAAGTGAGCTTTTATACGCTAGCTAAAAGGTATATGGATAAAGACTATTTTGAACGGTTCATTAACGGGGAAGGAACACCAGAAGAATCAGCTAAGTTTCTGATGCAACTCAACAATAATCGCGAGAAATATACCGAAGCAATTTTATCTGAATCAGAACGAGAAGAACAACAAGCCGTTGCTGCTATCAATACTGCAAAATCTGCCCTTGAAGCATTAGAATGGGAACATGGACGAAATATCAGAACAATCGAAGGACAACCATCTTATTTATATAATGTACTAAAGTGGAATAATCAAATGTTGAACTTATTTACTTAAATGTAGCAATCTTTATCAATCATAACTTAGATGACTTGATCACAATTACAAAAAAGCTCAGCGCTTTTGATATGCTCCCCCTAAAGTAGACAGATTAAAAAATAAAAAATCTGTTATTTTA
>CALAMD010000041.1 GCA_937925695.1 uncultured Bacillaceae bacterium
AATATTCTCCTAGATTAAAGCATTAATAAAATACATTTATATACCCATCCCTCATATGAATTGATCAATCACCTATTTTAAATTGATCATCTATCTTTAAAAAGATACTATTCTATCCATATTGTCTTATCGTGCTTCCTTTTTACCTTGCAAAATACACTCTTAACTTCCATACTCGTTGCATTCTCTGTTGGTTTTTTCTACTATAGATGAGGAAGCCCATTAACTAACAAAGAAAATATCAACTAAGGAGCATACATATTGGCCAATTTTAATGCAACATTTTTACATGCTGTCATCATCATTGCGCTAGGATATACGCTAAAACGACTCAACATTATAAAAGAAAAAGACGGTGAAGCCTTATCACGAGTCATTTTTAATCTAACTTTACCTGCACTCGTAATTGTTTCTTTTCATAATATGACCTTTGATTCATCGCTATTTTTGTTAATTTTACTCGGTTTTCTTTTCGGTATTTTCACGAGTATAATTGGGTTATTGATCTTTAGAAAAGAAGAACGTAAAACAAAAGGCATGTTAACAATGCTTGTCTCAGGTTTTAATATTGGATTATTTGCTTATCCCCTCGTTGAAGGCATCTGGGGTAAGGAAGGAATCCAATACTTTGCTATGTTTGATGTTGGAAATGCTTTTATTACTTTTGGAACAATCTATTTAATTGGTAGTTTTTTTGCCACTGAGCAAGCAGAACTGAATTTTAAAAGTATAGTTGAAAAATTAACCCGCTCAATTCCTTTAATGACGTATTTAGTCGTTTGTTTATTAGCAATTGTCAATATTCAATTGCCAAATATCGTTATCAATATTTCGGAAATAATAGCTTCCGCTAATATGCCATTATCCTTTTTACTATTAGGAATCTATTTAAGTTTTACCCTCGATAAAATGTATAAAAAGCAAATGATAAAAGTATTAGCCATTCGTTATATTACTGGTTTATTAGTTGGCATCAGTTTATTTTTTATCCTGCCTTTTAATGAGATGTTTAAATATACGATTTTTTTAGGATTTATCCTACCGATTTCCGTATCGGTATTACCCTATTCCGTTGAATTTAACTATGATCGGAAATTCGTTGGTACTGTTTCAAATATATCGATCCTTATTAGTTTTGTATTGCTCTGGATCATCTCAAATTTATTAATTTAGCAATCAGCTTATGGTATGTTTTTTCATCTTCCGTAAGGGGTAAGCATGTGTAACAGTCGCTTTTTATCTGATCTTATAATATGGGTGATGCCTATTGGAAACTGCTTATCCCCAGTCAAGGACCTGGTCAATTGTGAAAGATCTGTGAAATATTGAGTTTTTAACACTTCTTATTTGTGAAATGGTGAGCATTAGGTTATAATGTGTTTAGGTTTGATAGCTTATCTTTACCGATAAACTATTATCAATTTCTCACTTTCATATCCTTATATCATTTCCATATCCTTTTATCGAGGAAAAAACTGGGTCTTATGAATCGTTGACCCAGTTTTTTCTAATTTTACTTATAGATCGTTATTCGTCTTTACCCCGATAGCGATCGTAAGGTAATGGATTCCAGACACGATATTTTAATTCATCAGTACGTAATGCAGAAGGGATGTCTTCTAAAATTCTATGGGCTACTTCTAATTCACGTTCTGCTTCGGCTTTATCTTGGTACATAAATTCATCCGATGCTTCTAGAAGTGCTTGTTTAACTTTGGTTTCTAAATCTTGAATGACTTTTAACTGTTGTTCATGGGCAGATTCCCTTGCGCTCATCACCCACTCAGGTTGTAAATTGCGATTGATATCGCTAAGAAAACTATACTCTTCAAAGATACCTTGATATATTTTATGTGCATTTTCTCGTACATCTAAATTTGCCATTTCTAAATCTTCTCGAGTTAACTCTTCATCGCTTAAAGGTTTGCTTCGTTTCGGACCGCCAAGACGCATTCTTTCTAAATAGTATGGAAACACACTTTTTATTGTCTTGCTTACTGGTAATGTAGATTCACCATGCTCATCGACACCTTTTGGTTGAATTCCTTGAATCGCAATGCGTGCGGATTCTGGGCGCACAATTTCTTTTGGTGGTAAAATCCCATGACGTAACATTTCCCGAATACTCGTGCCTGAAATGTTAATGTGAAAATGTTTCTCGTGGGGACAAGTTTGAACCGTGCCTAAACTATCACAACGAGTACAATAAAATACTTCATGATATAACCGAACATCGATGCCCAGTTCTTCAGGGGTAAATTCCTGAAATATCATATGACTTGCATACTTATCATAATAATCGCCAATTCCAGCATGATCCCGACCGATTAACGCATGGGTGCAACCATAATTTTTCATGATTAAGGCATGTAACACAGTTTCTCTAGGACCGGCAAATATGTAAGTTACTCTTAACGGCGACAAAATCGTTCGTTCCTTTGGATAATACGTTTCAAGGACACTTCGATAAGCCAACATTCGAAACTCATGGCGAGTATATTCTCTTTTAGCCATCTCAACTAGCGGCTGAATAAATAGACCATCCACTTCTTCCAGGGCATTTTTATGAATATATTCATGACCACGATGTAAAGGATTAGCACCGGTAATAAATCCTGCAACTGAAGAAAATCCTTTTTCCTCATAGAACAATTTCCACGTATCTTTCGGTTCAATCCGTAATTTTTCAAAGGGTCCCCAATCAACTCGATTAAGTAGTTGAATTGGTCCACCTAACGCTGTATCACCCATCCGTCGATAAATTGCATCCACACCAGGATGGGCACGATCCGTCGTATCAAACAGATGAAAGGCCCTAAATTCTTTATCATAACTAAAAATATCTTCTATCTTCAAAATAGCGACTGGTTCCTTCTTTTCATTAGCCAAGGTCACTTCATCGCCTATTGACAATGACTGAATCACTTGTTGATTTCGTTCACCTATGGGTGCAAAGCTTAGGGGAACTGGCCAAATAAGCCCATTGGTTAATCGTCCATGAATTAATACAGACTTATAATCTTCCTCATTCATAAACCCTTCATGGGGAGACAGTACGCCAGTCGCAATCATTTCCAGAGTAATAACAGCTTCTAGATCGACCATAATCATAGGTAAATTTTTCGCACGCTCTAACGCTTCCTTACGTTCTTCACCTGTCAATACTTTATTGACCAACTTACCGCCGTGGGGTTTTTGTGGATAACGAGCAAAATGATCATTGGTGTTTTGTTCATTCCCTATTTTTTGTACAGCATTCGTTAGTTTACCCTGTCCGACTGAGACAGCTTTTTGATTCATGATCATCATCCCTTCCTACTTACGAGACTTTATATAAAATATGTCTCAAAATAATTTTTAGGATTAAATAATTACAAGTTTGACTCTGTCCTGATGAAGAAACTTTGAAATAGTCCTTCATAAGCTCGTCATATAAACAGGTACGCAACCTTTTGGATCAAGTTCGCCCACTTTTCGAGCGAATATTGCCAACTTTGGATCAAGTTTTCGTCATTCACGAGCGACTTTAGCACGGTTTGGATCAACTTCCAAATTCAGACTCAAATATAATGTAAGCGATTTCATTTTTGTTTAAATAAATAATATATGCATAATGGTAATGTTAGTTTTGATATTATACAGTCACTTAAATAAGAAGTCAAGACTCCCATTTGTAATAAAACTATAATAATAAACCATTATTAGGAAAGTATGCATCATTAAGAAACCTTTCAGAGCAAGTTGCCAAACATATATTTTTTCTTGATGAATAGCTAGATTAATAGTAAGCTTGTCACGAAAGTAAATTACTAATAGAAAGTCATACAAAAAACATCTCACTATTTTTACCAAATGATATAGTTACCTAATCTTAATTCAGCTTTTCAAAAAGAATAATCATATATGTCAAACAAATACATAAGGGATGAGATTTTAATGTCTAAGAGAATTTTAAAAAATGATTGGGAACCCCTATTGAGGGATGAATTTCAAAAACCATATTATTTACAATTACGTAACTTTTTAAAACAAGAATATGCCACAAAAGTAATTTACCCACATATGAATGATATTTTTAATGCCCTGCATTACACACCTTTTCATGACGTGAAAGTGGTCATTTTGGGACAAGATCCGTACCATGGCCCTGGACAGGCTCATGGTTTAAGTTTTTCCGTACAACCTAACGTCCCACCACCACCATCATTAGTCAATATCTTTAGGGAATTAGCTAGTGATCTTGGTTGCCAATTCCCACCTCATGGGCATTTAGTCGATTGGGCGAAACAAGGCGTTTTACTGTTAAATACGGTATTAACCGTTCGGGAAGGCCAAGCATTCTCACATCGAAACAAAGGATGGGAACAATTCACCGATCGTGTCATTGAAACACTAAACCTAAAGGAAACACCGGTTGTCTATATCCTTTGGGGACGCGCTGCTCAAAGTAAAGTGTCGCTTATCGACACGAATAAACATTTTATCGTTAAATCCCCCCATCCAAGTCCTCTATCCGCCCATCGAGGATTTTTTGGTAGCAAACCATTCTCTAAAACGAATGCCATATTAAAACAAGTTGGTTTGACACCCATCAATTGGGAAATTAGATAACAATCAAGGCCAGTGTGTAACCAGCAGCAAGTAGTTGACAGTATCCATATTCCCATCATGAACCCATGAACCGTTGACGGTAATGATGCTGGTCCATTGGATACATACACTGGCTATCTTGTTACGTTTAATTACTGACAGGAAAATCCTTCCGATTCAATCGATAAACAATATCGCCAACAACATGCTCAAACTCATTTGCAAAATTTGTTTGTTTGATTAAAATGGCATTCGACTCATCTTTTCTATTTTCAAAGACGAGAAAATATGAGGCACCGTCAATCAGAATCGCATAATAGCTCATACTATCAACTATTCCACCGCCAGTCTGACCGATAGAAAATGTTTCTTGATGCTCCGTTGTATGATCAGTAATTGTCATTTCTTTATCCTTAGAAAAATGAATCATTACTTGCTCTCCTTCAGCTGACAGTGCATACCATTCACCCACATAATGATCGGATGGTTTACAGCCTAGAAAAACCAGCAAACAACAGCCAAACCAAATAACTGATTTAACAACTTTCATTGAGTTATACACCTTCCTTACTATTTATTCACTACAAACACAAATAACCTGTCCTATTTGTTCATATACTTTGGGAAAGTATAACGAACTCATCCCTTTGAAACAAGATCCCTTAGCCCTGGTACAAAAGGATTGGATTTGATGAAAAATAATTATGTCCTCTACCAGTTACGCTTTTATAAAAATCATGATAGTATACGGAGCAAGTATCATCATGTCACCTTGGTGATAGCGTTAAGAAGAAATGGACTGCCGATTCCAACGATTCAAGGCGACCTAAGCGTGACCTGCCTTTTAAATCAGGTAGTCCTCAATCATTTTTCTTTGTATTTTTTAAATCAATTACATAAAATGATAGTTGGTATCTCGAAAGAGGTGATAAACAAGAGTGGTTCCAATAATTTATTGATGGAAGATTACGAGGAGGAATAGTCATGGATATTATTTATTCCAATAATCTATTTCGCGATCTTAGCATGCGTCACGTAATTGGTTATCAAAGTCTATCCTCAGCTAAAAAAGATTTGTTTGACACAGTGTATAATTTACATCTCTCATCAATGGACCCTGCCACCCGACGAGAACATACTGACGAGCACATACATCAAGTAAAATGGGATCCCTTAAGTGATTGCCTCATCGTTACATTCAAAAATGGCAATCGATATAAATATTGGGAAAATAAAACTTGGGATAAAATACATACCGCTTAGTCAGTGTGGACAACGTAAGCCATACTACATCATGATAACCGTCCCCCTACAACCTCTACATAAAAAACATCACAGTGATTTTATAAGTCATTGTGATGTTTCAATATTTTTGGCGTAACATCTTTTTTCTCCATTAACCTTCGTGTAAAATAATCTTATCTCTACTTATTATCTACATTTCTAACTTTCACTTATTCGCCTAGATTACTTAGATTCATAGAAAAATATCAAAACGCCTGATCACTAAAAGGACTGATTATGTTGAGAAAAGCTTTATTAAAGTTTTTAATTCGTACTTTGTTGTATCCAGCACCCAAAATTACGATTTCCCAAGCAGAAGAAAAACAGTTTCAACTGTTGTTTGAACGAATAAATAATGATAACAATCGATCTACAAAAGAAATCACCTATGATTTAACGATCCCAAAATATAAATTTTTCTACTATTTATCACAGCAATCCTTTATTTTTCATGGGTCAAATGAACAAGAGATAAACGAATTTCAACCCCGGAAACAAACATTAGCAAACGGTAAACAGGTTCAAGCGATTTTTGCTACGAAAGATCCAATCTGGTCGTTATTTTATGCCACACTCAATAAACAAAAAATTGTAGGTAGCATAAGAAATGGCTCTCTCTCGGTAGATGATAAACGTTCCTATCATTATTATTCCTTAACTAAGGAAACAATCAACAATAATCCGTGGACGTCAGGAACAATATATATCTTTAATGATCAAGATTTTACATATGTCGGTGAAGGTAGCGTTCAGTTTAATGAATGGATTTGTCAACAACCTGCCACACCATTAGCCAAAATAAATGTTGAGCCAAGTGACTTCTATTTTTTACATAAAATTGCTATTCATCACCCTGATGAATCCAACGTCAAAACATGGTTGTTATACAAGTTAAGAACACTTTTCAATAAAAGCACTTCTTCAAGATGATCTCCCTTACCGTTCGCGATTAGACTAACCTCTATTGCACATAAAAAAATAAGATGACGGCCCATTGTTAAGCGTCAACTTGAAGGCCATCATCATTTTTCAGTTGTTCCTCTATTCTCGAGGACCTTTGATCGAAACTACTTATAAAGCAGCTGCCCCACCATCAATTGAAATCACTGCCCCATGAATATAGGATGAAGCATCACTCAATAAGAAGGCAACAACGTCTGCCACTTCATGGGGTTGGCCTAATCTTCCCATTGGAACTTCTTCAGCCATCGCTTCAATCGCTTCTTGGGGGAATTCTTTAACCATCGGTGTTTCATTGGTACCAGGAGCAATGGCGTTGATTCGGATATTTTCCCGACCATATTCACCGGCGATCGTTCGCGTTAGCCCAATAACTCCGTGTTTTGTCGCTGAATAAGGCCCTAATGTTGGCATGCCAACTACACCACCTAGGGATGCCGTATTAACAATCACGCCACCACCAGTTTTCAACATTTCATTGACAACATATTTTAATCCATAAAATACACCTTTCAAATTGACATCGACAATTTGAGAAAACTCCTCTTCCGAGCACGCTAATGTTCTAACACCAGAACCGGAAATACCGGCATTGTTAAAAAATAAATCAATTCGTCCAAACCGATCCAATGTCTCAGCCACATATTGTTTCACATCTTCAACATTACTGACATCAGCTTGAATGAACAGCGCATCAGCGCCTTTTTCCTGACAAAGACGAACTGTTTCCTCGCCATTTTCTTTTGATAAATCAACGACAGAAATATTAACACCTTGTTCAGCTAATTTAACTGCTGTTTCCCTGCCGAAACCACTACCCCCACCTGTAATAATTACTGTTTTTCCTTGCACCTTTATCGTCCTCCATTTTTTTATCATACAATCATTATGCCCAGTGCTTATAAAAATTATATTGAAAGGTAGTCTCTGTAAATTGGCATAATGTTGCCAATATTTACCTTTCCTGTATGGTTTTTATACCCTTACTGGGAATAAATAAACAATAAAAATAGCACCCCTAACCAAGTCCTAACTGGACGTTGGTATTAGCGTGCTAATTTTTCAATGATTGTTTTTGTTTGATCCACTGACTGATTTTTATGATTAGTTGATAACATCCAATTCCTACAATTGCGCCAGCACTATCTATGATTACATCACGTATTTCCCCACTTCGACCTGGGATAAACAGTTGATGTACTTCATCACTAATCGCATAAAGTAGACAAATGGCAAAAGCGATCAAGACCCTTTTCGCAACAGAAGAGAGTCTTGAACCTAACGCTGTCATGATCAGAAATCCTAACACAAAGTAAGCAAAAAAATGTGCTCCTTTACGGATAAGGAAATGAATATGATCTAAATCAATTGTTACTGGTAAAATGAATGCTAGAAAACGAATGATCATGGCTGTAAATCCTTGGCTTAATTCACTTGATTCAGTTGCCGGTTGATGGGAAAGATAAAATATCAACCCCATCCAAAACCCAACAGCGAGCCACGACCATATATCTCGGTTACGCAGAAATTTCGACATCAATCTCAACCTTTACCTAGCTAATAAACCGCATAATATTACTGAAGTCACATGATTACTAGCTGCTATTTATCCTCATCTTGCTTGATAATCTTTATTATCAACAACATAATTTTATTCCCATCAAAAAAGGGATAACATCATAGCTGTTACCCCCCTATCATAAACTTACTTATATTATTCGACAACCAAAAATCTACTTATCTATTAATAATACGGTGAAATGAATAGATAAACCAACACACCTGATAAACTAACATACAGCCAAATCGGCATCGTCCATCGGGCTATTTTCCTATGTTTTTCCACATGCATATTTAAGCCACGTCCGAGCGTCACTAAGGACAATGGCAGAAGAATTGTCGCAAGGACAATGTGCGTGATTAAGATGAAATAATAAACATACATGAGGACACCTTCGCCACCATAAGATGTTGAACCTGCCAAGGCGTGGTATGTTAAGTATGAGATGAAAAATATTAAGGTCGCACCAAATGCAGCAAAAATAAAGCGGCGGTGGGCTTTAATGTTTTTCTTTTTTATATAAATAAGTGATAACACTAAAAAGATAAAAGCAATGCCATTTAGGATCGCATTGATTAGCGGTAAAATGGTTAAATCAACACCCGCTATCGTTCCCGTTGTACTGCGCGGTATATAGTTAACCCCAAGTATAACTGCAACAATAATAACCGATAAAATCCAGATTAATGGGGTATAATTCCGTTCGGTGACTGCTTGCTCATTGACACCTAAACTTTCTTTTTCCATATCCCTCGTCTCCTTTCATACTATAATTATAGTGTAAAATATTAAAATCACAATATGAAGTGCTTATGAAGCCAATATATTACCTGTTTAGGAAAACAATACCAAAATAGCCAAAAATCGAATGCAACTTGAAGTTCGATGTCCTATGGTTGAGACAATTTCGCATGAACAACTAACCGACCATCTCGTGCATCCAATTTATAATCGCAAGTTGATAAAGTTAATATTTGATCCCCTGGTTGAACATCCACATCAGTTTTGTAAAGTGAACGGGATTGAATCTCATCAATGAGATGTTCAAATTCTTCATCACTCGCAAAATTTGTTTGAATATAATTGAAATCAGTTAAAGTCTGATAAACAGCAAAAATTTCTGCTTCATAATGATCGTATAACGTATCAAACGTGAACGTGGTATGAGTCTCAAAAAAGTCTTGCTCTAAGAATTTCGTTAAATGCTGAAACATGGATCCATCTTTCATCCGATGGCCATAAATAACATAATTAGGATCAGAACGAGTAATATCGTTACGATAGTCTAAGAATATACTTCCCGCCCTCGTTTCATGACCATAAAAGTTTTTCGTCATATACGCTTCATTATCATCAGCTTGAAGGATCGGATAATCAATTTGTGTATCCTCAATCGTTATCCAACCGACAACATGAGGATTTTGAGCTAACAGTTGATCAAATCCAGCGCGAATCTGTGTATGTGTGTCCTCCCGAGGAGTCGCCTGTTCCTCATCTTGCTCAACTTCTGTTGTATCCTGATAATAGATTTCTTGAAGTTCGTGCAGTACTTTTCGATTTTGATAGTAATCTAGTAAAATTGCTCCTAAATTATAGGATGCGTAAATAAACACAGCTATACAAGTTATCGTAATCAAGCGGGAAAGAATTTTTTGTGAAGGTGAAGGTTTTTTCCTAGCCATCCTTATTTTCTCCTTTAAACAGATTGCCGATCTGCTACAACTATTTGCTCGTTATATATCATTTAAATACCAAGGGGAACAATATATTTCCCTAACGTCTTATCTTCCCTTACCACAACATCAATACCATAAAGTTCATGAATTAAGTCCTCAGTAATCGTATCTGCTGGTGAACCAGAGGCAATTAGCCGCCCATCTTTCATCGCAATAATCCGATCACTATATTGTAATGCTTGATTAATATCGTGAAGAACCATCACAATGGTTAATCCTTGTTCATTTCGTAGTTGTTGAACCAATTGTAATATCTCGTATTGGTAGTAAAGATCTAAATTTGAGGTTGGTTCATCTAAAAAAAGATATTTTG
>CALAMD010000042.1 GCA_937925695.1 uncultured Bacillaceae bacterium
TTTTTTCTTTTGGGGAAAATTATGCTTAACAAAATCGAAGGGCTGATATGAATGATCAAACAAGTAGAAGTGTATTTTACGAGTGAAAATGACGCAGAGGCTGCTCATGCCCATTTAAAAACATTAAAAACTGTCCAAAATATATCGATCGAAGAAATGGTGGAAAGTGATGGTGTGAGCTTGTTTACTCCCTTTGTTCCTATCAATATGGGCGCCCAGAGTGGGATCAATAATTCATTTGGTTCATACGGATCAGTAATACCCTTTTTCAGTGGTGAACAAGATGACGACAATAAGGATCGAAATAAAGATGGACGAATCACCCATTTATTAAGGTGTACTGTTGAAGATGAAGATTATCGCCAGGCGATGACGATTTTAGGTAAGCATAATAGTTTTGTCCAAAATTAAGTATTCTGCTTTTAGCAAAAAAGAGAACTTAGCACAAGAAAACAACAAACTACTTGATTCAGTAGCTTGTTGTTTTTTTATTTTATAGCTATTGTTGAATTTCTTTTTACGAGTACAGGGGTCATCTTTTTAACAAAGATTTCTTCCTGATTGTTTTCAATTATTTTTATCATGGCATTGACGATTTCAGTAGCTAATTCATCAATAGGGACGCCAATACAGGTTAATGGTACTTCCATATTATTCATTTGTGGTACATTATCGTAACTGATAATCGAAATATCATCAGGAATTTGTAAATTTCGTTCTTTGACTGCCCGGATAATTCCACCGCTAATATCGTAACTTCCACCAACAATGGCTGTTGGTTGTAGTGTCTTTGTTAATAACTTATTTGTTGCTGTATATCCATCATACCAGTCGAGCCCATGGGTATCGATGACCCAGTCATGATGAACTGGCAATCCGTAAGCATGCATCGCTTTGATAAAACCATTTATTTTTGCTTTTTGCAAGGCATCGTTCCGAGATAAATCACCGATATAGGCAATTCGTTGATGACCTAATTGATGCAAGTGGGAAATGGCTTGGTACATAGCTTCTTCGTGATTGGCATCAATGACTGGATAATGAAGAATTCGATCCTTAGCAACACCATAAGACAAAATAGGAATACGAAGATTGTCAATCGTTTCGTCGATATTTTCTTCAAAAATGATCATACCATCAACTTGAAAACGCCGAAATGTTTCGATTGATTGCTGGACAGGATCAACGGACAAAATCATGGAATAGGGCGTTTTGTGAATTTCCTGACTAATTTTTGTCACCAAAGTAGATAACACAGCTCGTTCCACGGTTGGCCAAATTAAACCAATAACTTTCGTTTGTTTTAAAACTAATTTTTGAGCAGCATAATTGGGTGTATAACCCATTTCTTTGGCAATGCGCACAATTTTTTTCTTCGTCTCATGTTTGACTAATGGGCTATCATTGAGAGCTTTAGAAACAGTGGAGTAACTGACTCCGGCAATATTAGCGATGTCTTTAATCGTTACACTCATCATTATTCACCTATATATTTTTTCCAAATAATAACATTATCTAACCTGATTATAATGTAACATAAATTTGTAACGTTTACATGTTGAAAAAACGAGAATGTGTCAAAATGTTTTGTAGGATTAATTTAAACCATTTTTTCTGGTGTCCAAGGTTTGGAGTTATGAATTGGTATTGCTAGGTTTACAGTTACTCTTGTTAAGAGTTGGCGTACATTTTTATGATAAAATATTGAAAGAAGTTTTATCTTTTATTGGCAATTAGACAAGATATTAGGAGTGTTCGTTATGAAACTAGAAGATTTTATATATCCACAAAAAAGCTATGGCGAAGTATTACATTCTCTAGGTATCCCTTTAGACAAAGTATAACTTATTCCTTGGCCAATTAAATGTTGATGCTTGGCAAGATATTATCGCCATATCAGCAGGCTTTAATCACACAGTAGGCCTAAAGAACGACGGTACAGTTGTAGCGACTGGTAGTAATAAACATGGTGAAACAAGTATAGGTGATTGGCATGATATAGTAGCGATAGAAGCAGGAGTAGCTCGTACGATCGGATTAAAGAGTAATGGAACATTAGTAGCTGTTGGTCATAATAGTTATCAATTACAACAGTTAACGGAATGGCAGGATATCGTAGCGATAGCAGCAGGAAATAATCATGTTCTTGGGTTAAAAGAAAATGGAACAGTGGTGGCGATAAACGATAATGAAGAAGTTCCGATTAATATAAATGAATGGACTAATATCTCATTACCTGCTTACCTGGGTGAATAATTTTATCATCTCCTCTTTAAGCAAC
>CALAMD010000043.1 GCA_937925695.1 uncultured Bacillaceae bacterium
CGCAAAGTGTGGAACCGTGTCACGTTTTTTAGGTGAACGTATATTATAGATAATGTCGATACGTTAGGCTTTACAACAAAATATGAATATGATCAAGCCAGTAATTTAATCAAAGAAATCGATGCAAATGGAAATGTAACGAGTTATACGTATGATGAACATGGCAATGTCACATCCATTACCGATGCGTTAGGGCATACGACAAAGTTTACTTACGATAAAAATAACAATACAACGTCCATTGAAAATGCCAAAGGAGATAAAGTTACATTAAGTTACAATGAGCGAAATCAAGTGACGAAAGTAACCAATCCATTAAATCAGGAAATCACATACGAATACGATGAAAATGGATTACTCATCAAAACAACGGAAGATGGCAATGAAACAACCTATAGTTACCTTAATGGCGCTGTAGAGTCAGTAACGAATCCATTAGGTGGTGTCGTTTCCTTTGAATACGATGCTATTGGCCGTATTGTTAAGTTAATCGATGAAGAAAATAGTGAAACAGTCTATCAATATGATGTGAATAATAACATCACTGAGGTGCGTGATGCGTTAGGAAATACATTACGTTACGAATATGATCGTCATGGCAATCTCGTTAAAGAAATCGACGCCAAAGGAAACACAACAACCTATGCCTATGACGAAAATAATAACTTGATTAAAGAAGTGAATCCGTTAAATCAGGAATTTTTATTTGAATATGATGCCGAGGATCGGTTAATTTCAATTACCGATGCTTCCGGTAATAAAACGAAATTTAATTATGATGCAAAGGGCCAATTAATCGAATTAATCAATCCATTAGGCCATCAATATACAGTAGAATATGACGCTGTTGGCAATGTGATCAAAGAACTGGATGCTTACGGCGAAATCATTTCCAAAGCTACCTATGATGCAGTCGGCAATGTTACCCAGATTGCTAATGCCTTAGGTCACATAGAATCATATGAATATGATCAAGCTGACCTTTTAACGAAAGTAACGAATAATATTGACAACGTAACTTCGTTTAAATATGACGGCCTGGGAAGAATCGTGCAATCCATTGACCCAATTGGTGGTGTCAATAAGCAGAGTTTTGATTCCCAAGGAAACAGAACATCCTTAACTGATGCCAATGGGAATAAAATTGCTTTTGAATTTAATGAACTCGGATATTTAACAAAAGTGATTGCTGCCGATGACAACACGATCACATATGAATATAATCAGCGTGGCCAAATCACTAAGATGACAAATGGCCGGGGCCAAGAAACAAGTTATGAGTACGATGCAGTTGGGAGAATAAGTAAATTAATCGAACCAGATAATATTTCTACTTACACGTATGATGAAAATGATAATCTCATAAAAGTAGAGGATAATCTCGGTACGATTGAATACAAATACGATGCCCTTGATCGTATCATCGAGTATACTGATGTCTATGGTAATACGATTAAATACGATTATGATGTGAGTGGAAATCTCAGTACTCTAACCTATCCGAATGATAATCAAGTCCAGTATGTTTATGATCAAGCCAATCAGTTAATCGAAGTCATCGATTGGGAAGGCAGATCGACCGAGTACACTTACGATAAAAATGGTAGATTAGTAGAAACAACGCGTCCGAATGGAACAGTGGAGACGAGAGAATATAATCAAGCAGGTCAACTCATGAGCTTAAAAGATGTGTTCGCTAATGGAGAAGTTATCAATCATTATCAATACACGTATGATGATGCTGGTAACATAGCTTCCGAAACAAATGAAACTACGGTTGAAATCGACTTGAATACAAGTGAATTAATTGCCACATATGGCCTTGGCAACCAATTAGCTTCCATTAATGGAGAAACGGTTGAATATGACGAAGACGGTAATTTAATCAAACTACAATTACCAAATAGCGAAACAGTCACCTATGAATATGATGCGCGTAATCGACTCGTCAAAACCGGCGATACCGAATACACTTATACTGTCAATGATCATCGGATCGCTATGATTACCGATGGAGTTGAAACACGTTTTGTCGTTGATCCAAACCATGAACTCGACCAAGTACTCATGGAAACAGATAGCGACGGGAATGTTGTTCGTACTTATGTATATGGACAAGGTCTCATCGGATTTGAAGATGCGGAAGGTAATTATTACGCATACCATCAGGATTTCCGTGGCAGTACAACCAATCTAACAGATATGAATGAACAGATTGTCGCTACTTATAAGTATGATCCATTTGGAAATATTATTTATCACGACGGAACTGTTGAACAACCTTTCCTATATGTAGGACGCTATGGTATCCAAACAGATGCAAATGGTTTAATCTACATGCGTGCTAGATACTATCATCCTGAAATTCAACGCTTCTTAAGCGAGGATATTGTCGAAGGATCGATTTTATTAAGTCAGTCCTTTAACCGTTATGCATATGCTGGAAATAACCCATTAACCATCATCGATCCAGACGGTGAGTTTTGGCACATTGTTGGTGGGGCAGTGATTGGTGGCTTAATTTCCGGTGGTGTTGAATTAGTAAACGGTGGTAGTTTCTGGGATGTTACATCCAGTGCTGTAGGTGGTGCCGTTGCTGGTGGTATTACTGCAGGATTAGGTCCAGCTGCAGCTGGTGTTGGTACATGGGCAGTCATTGGAACCGGTGCTGGCGCTGGTGTAGTCGGTGATTTAACTACAAAAGGTATGAAGAGAGAAAAACCTACAGCGAAAAGCGTTGTTGAATCAGCATTCTTTGGCGCACTCCCTACACCATCAGGGGCTTCGAAACTAATCGGAAGCACGAGAAAAGGACTGCGCTATGCTGATCAAGGTGTTAGAAGAGCCGAATACGGTATGAGTAGAACGGCCAGACAACGTGCCTTAAGACATAAACGTTCTTTAGAGCGACAGGAAAAAGCACTCAAGTTTTACGATAAACATGCACCTAACTTATACAATACAACTGGCTTGACTGTCTGGAGAAATCTCACAGACAAAGATGACTCACAACTAGCCAAATAATCATTTTACTTGAATGGGGTGATGACGATGAACATTGGCATTTCCGTTGCCATTATGTTAGCCGTTTTTGCAGTAATCGATAACTACATGACAAACAGCTTAGAAAAAAATGCTGATAAATATCGTAACCACCCCTTTCAAGATCGGACCTTTGGCTATGCCAGCTGGGCGAAGGCAATTGAATTGATCGGACTCTTAGGCTTTGCCAGCTTCTTTTTAGTACTCGTCTATTTTGCGCGAGATTGGATTGATGTCGTTACTTTTTCAGTATTGGCTATTGCAATGGTTGGTCTCGTTATTTACCGGGCAACCGTGTGGAAATACCAGAAAGTGATGCTTAGAGAAGATCAACTCATCTGCATTCGAGGTAAAAAAAGGAAGCTGCTTAAAGTAAATCTTCATGACATTGATCGTGTAGATATAAGCTTTTTTAGATTTTTGTTACACATGAAAAATGGTCAAAAAATTGTCTTTCCCACTGGTTATAAAAACCAAAGTTATATCTATGGTATTTTAAAATACCATCGTCCTAAAAAACAATGAACCATACACTATGACAGATGATGTTCGGGAGGGTATTATGAGAAAACTTATTACAATCATGGCGATAATGCTTTGTCTAGTCTTCAGCAATGCTATCTCTGTAGCTGCAGAAACGTATACATACGATGAACTCAATCGTATAACATCTGTTGAATATGAAGATGGACAAAAGATTGAATATACTTATGATGATGCAGGAAATATCCTATCAATTACTGTGAACGGAGAAAAAGTTGATCCACCTGAAGTAGGTGACGACCCGGGAGAACCATCTCCTGTTGAGCCAGAACCTTCAATCCCAGAGGATAATGAGGAAGATCCAGTAGATGGAGATGAAGATAGTACGAATCAAAGCGATGACGATTCAACAACAAATGATCAATCTGGTAAAGACCAAGATGAGAATGATGTGGTCATTGAAAAAACAAGTGGGGACAAAAGTGAAGGTGATCCACTAGCCAAAACAGCAACAAATATGTATCGTTATCTTTTCGCTGGTTTCATCTTAGCTGCAGTCGGTGCCCTACTTTATCTAAAATTCAGACGAAAAACGGAATAGCTTTTGGGTCGTGGGGCGACGGGTTCCAAACCCCTGATGCCGATTTAAATTCCCCTCTCTTATTTAAGGTAGGAAGAGGGGAATTTTTTTCTGGATCGAGCACATCGATCCATATTTTTTTATAGGTAAAATTGACACCTCCCCGATACCGATAACTCAAAAATTTTTCGACACTTTCTTGTATTTTACAAAAATTTATTCAGAAGAAAACAAGAAAATTCATGAACGCTTACTTCAAAGAGCTGAAAAATATTTATTAGAAGAATATCCACCTTTATTAACTATGTCTAAATATACATTTGAACCTCAATATTTAGATGAAGCCCAGGATTCAGATTATTATCTTATTATTGATGATGAGCCTATAGCAATAAGCAATGATGAACCGATTAGTATTCCTGGAACAAATGCTCTCATTAAATTCCCGAAAGACTTACCGATTGGTGCTGAACTGATCGTTGAACAAGTTGTAAAAGAGGAAACAGAGGATTTAGTGAAAGGTACAGATTACAAAATTGCAGGCGATATTTTCAGATTTACATTTGATAATGACTTAGAATTCGAGGATACTTTTACACTAATTTTCAGCTATGACAACAAAGAATTTAAGGAAAATGAAATCGGTATCTATTATTATAATCCTGAATCGAATGAATGGGAGGCTATTAAGAGTACCGTTGACCCAGAAGCTGGTACAGTCACTGCCAATGTTAATCATTTTTCGATCTATGGATTGTTAGCTGTTGGTGATCCTGCTACTGAAAAAGAAGAAGATAAGAAAACTGAAAAAAACCCAGCAGTACCTAAGGATGATCAAAAGAAACCTGAAATAGATCCAGACAAAGAAACAAAAGGCAAGGAAGAAAATGATTCTAAAACAGAAGCAGACCAAGCTGAAGGTAAAAAACTTCCAGCCACTGCAACCAATCACTATAATTTATTAATGGTTGGGATGACATTATTGAGTATTAGTTTTCTCATTTATCTCATCCAAAGAAAACGCAACAAAGTGAGCAATTAATTTATTCATTAGATCTCGTAACGAGATGACAAGTTTCCCCTCTCCCACTAAATCTAGGTAGAGGGGAATTTGTTTGTCTGTGCCACATCGTATAGTAATTATGTTGTAGATCGTCCTTCAATATCTGGCAGCAAACAGTTCCACGGGTAAGACAATGATCCCCTTCTTTCACTACTTAGCTGGACCTACACCAATCTTCAACGTCCAAAAGGGTTACAAGCAAGTCTATGATTTTTTGCCTATAACCCTTATCCTTTGTAGATCGCCTATTTATTTTTTTATCATATTCATTTCTTTTGTTCTATCGTTAAAATTTTTCGCCAAGAGCGGACACTTCTATGATTTTC
>CALAMD010000044.1 GCA_937925695.1 uncultured Bacillaceae bacterium
GTGAGCAATTATGAGGGTTTATAAGAATTCCACACTATTATCCGATTTACGATAAGATAAACATTATCTATTTATTTGGGGTTTTCCACACGATAATCCGAATACCCGTTATTTTTAGCTTAGCGTATCTCATATAGTATTTCTAGTTTGTGGATATTCATGAAGCAAAAAAATGTGGTCATTTCTCATAATGACCACATTTTTTGTTTATGATTATTCTTCAATTAAGCCATTTTCAATGAGGAATTCTCTCGCGACGTCTTCTTCATTTCGCTCTTCGATATCAACTTGGTAGTTGAGTTCTCTAATTGTATCGCTATTAAGAATAGCTGAAAGGGGTTCGAAAATTTCTTCAATCTCCGGATATTTTTCATAGATATCGGTTGTCATTGCTAGCGCAGCATTATATGCCGGGAAGAAACCTTTATCATCTTCGAGAATGACGAGATCAAATTCAATGATGCGTGAATCAGTAGCAGTAGCAACGGAAGCATCTACTTCACCATCATATAGGGCAGAGTATGTTAGACCAAGATCCATTTCATGGATGGAATCATTGGTAAATTCAAATCCATATGTTTCTTCTACACCAGGGATACCATCTGGACGATTTAGGAATTCAGCATTAGTTGCCATTTTTAATCCACCTGGATTTTCATTTAAATAGGCAGCTAAATCACTCATGGTGACAATTCCTAATTCCTCAGCATGTTCAGCACGCATAACAATTGCATAAGCATTGTCAATATCATTGAGGTTTGTCCAAATAATGTCGTTTTCTGCTTGATCAATTTCGTTAAGTTTATTAAAAGCTTCAACGCCATCTGCAATTGGCTCTTCACCTAGATAAGTTACCAAACCAGTTCCAACGTAATCCCAAGAAAGATCAACTTGCTTATTTTCTAAAGCCTTTCTCAATGCAGTACTACCCAAGTTACTCTTTTCATCAACAGTAAAACCATTTTCTTCAAGCATAATTGTTGTCAATTTACCTAAAACATATTGTTCAGTAAAACCTTTATAACCTACTGTGACTTCTTTTTTATCTCCACCACCACAAGCAACTAAGAAGATTAATACGACAATGCTTAGTGTGGTTAATAATCTTTTAAACATGAAATGCCTCCTAATTATTATTTGTAACTGATTGTTTAGCTAATCTAATACCTTTTGGTACGATCAAAAATTCTAATCCTTTGCATAAGTAGTCTACTAATAGTGCTAATATTGTGAGTGGCACAGCACCTGATAATAGAAAGGCGTTGTCGAACAATTGAATACCAGTAAAGATCCAAACGCCTAAACCACCGCCACCAATTAAGTAGGCTAAGGCAGCTGTACCTACATTAATCACTAATGATGTGCGAATCCCTGCAAAAATTGAATAAGATGCTTGGGGGAGCTCGACTTTCCATAATATTTGTAATGGAGTTAACCCCATACCTTTGGCAGCATCTAAAGTCTTTTCATCGACAGAATGAATGCCGGCGATTGTATTTTGTAGAATAGGTAATAGTGAAAACAGGAAGAGGCCAACAATAGCAGACTTCATACCAATTCCTAAAATACCCATGATTAAGGCTAATACAGCTAAACTAGGTATCGTTTGTCCCAAATTTACAATATTTACTAATAGCCATTCCCATTTTCGAAACTTAGTACGTGTCAATATAATGCCTAGTGGGATAGCTGTCAAAATAGCAATTGAGCCAGATATTAACACAATGATGATGTGTTGGGTTAATAAATTTAAAAATCGACTAGGTTCTTGATAAACGTGAATTAATAAATCATTTTTAAATATCCAAATGAAAAAAACTATGATGGCGATCCAAAATAGTATTTTAACAGTGAATGCAATTGTTTTATTTTTACTCATTGATTGCCTCCTTTCAAGCACCTTTTTGTCCTGCTTTTAGTTGGAGGAACTGTTCAATTTGGTCTATTGTTAACGTGCCAATAGGGCGTTCTTCGATATCGACCACTTTAATTTTTTGGGAATTTGTGCTGAGTAGCACTGATAAGGCGTTTCGTAAAGTTGTCTGTTCATGAACAGTTTGTTGTGTTGAACTTACGTTAGTGTCTAATGTGATTGACTCTAATAGGTCTTTGACTGTATATAAACTCATACTTTTTAAGACACGGTCTTCACCAACAAACTCTGAGACAAATTCATGGCGTGGATGAAGTAAAATATTCGCAGGTGTATCATATTGGATTAATTCACCATGACGCATGAGAGCAATTTTATCTCCCATTTTTACAGCTTCATCTATGTCGTGGCTGACAAATAAAATTGTTTTTTGAACTTCCCGTTGAATTTGCAGAAACTCATCTTGCAATCTTGTCCGAATAATTGGGTCTAAAGCTCCGAAGGGTTCATCCATTAACATGATTGGTGGATCGGCAGCGAGAGCCCGAGCTACACCGATTCTTTGTTGCTGTCCACCAGACAATTGATGGGGATATCTTTTTTTGTATTCGTCAGGATTTAATCCGATCAAATCCATAAGATATTGATAACGTTGGCGTTTTTTGACTTTATCCCAACCGAGTAAATTTGGAACGATCATCACATTATCTTCAATCGTCATATTCGGAAACAGTCCATTACTTTGGATGACGTAGCCCATTTTACGACGCATTTCAATTTTATTAAAATCACGGACGCTTTTACCGTTTAAGACAATGTCGCCTTCGGTAATCGTCTCTAACTGGTTGACCATCCGAAGTAAAGAAGTTTTACCACAACCAGACGGACCGATTAGGATGACAAATTCACCAGCTTCAATATTAAAACTTACATCTTTGACGGCTTTCACATTTCCGTTATAGGTTTTGGATACGTTTTGAAATTTAATCACGACGACACCTCCTTGTGTTGGTTTACTTTAATCGGTGTTAATTTGTTTTGAATCATTTTGAGAATAGTGTCTACGACAATGGCAAGTATCGAGACAGATATGGCTCCTACAATAACCATTGTTGAGTTCGTTCGACTAATTCCCTGGTTTATTAACACACCAAGTCCACCTGCACCGATAAAAGCAGCAATGGCACCAATACCAATATTTAACACAGTTGCTGTTCTAATACCGGCCATGATGAGTGGCATGGCATTGGGAATTTCTACTTTAAGTAATCGTTGCCAAGTTGACATGCCTATTCCGTTCGCAGCATCGCGAATATTTGGATCAAGATTATTAATGCCTGCATACGTATTACGAATAATTGGTAATTGAGAATAAAGCACCAGAGCAATAAAGGCTGGTAGAAAACCAATGCCTTGTCCGATTGTTGAGAGAATAGGGATCATAATCCCCAAAAGAGCGATACTAGGTATCGTCATTATGATGGATGCAATTTGAAGGACTAAGTCAGCTAAATCCTCGTTCGTTGTTAAATAAATACCTAGGGGAACGCCAATTAATATAGCGACTATCGTTGAAAGACCAACTAGGTTGATATGTTCTATTGTAAACTCTATGATGTCAGGGAAATTCCGAATAAAGTAATTGATGATATCTTGAATAAGCCCACACCTCCTTGTTAATTATGTATTAACAACGGGTAGAAAAGAAACTAACATTTTTCATGATAACACAATAAATAAAAGATGCAAATTGGTTAACTGTTAATATTCTCAAAGTATATTCGATTCATACTTGAAAAATTGGCATAAAAAAACTCTATTTCTCAGCTGAGAAATAGAGTTTATCTAGTTTAGCCAGCCATGCTAGTTGAAAATTGACTGTTGTATAAATCAGCGTAAAAACCATTCTGTTCTAATAGTTCTTCATGTGTCCCTTGTTCAATCACTTTACCTGCGTTCATTACGAGGATGACATCAGCATTTTGGATTGTAGATAGACGGTGGGCAATAACAAAACTAGTTCTATCCTTCATCAAGTCATTCATCGCTTGCTGAATGAAGACTTCTGTTCGGGTATCAACGCTTGATGTTGCTTCATCCAAGATCAAAATAGCTGGATCTTTTAAAATAGCTCTAGCAATGGTAAGTAATTGTTTTTGTCCTTGGGAAATATTTGATGCCTCTTCATTTAAGATCGTGTCATATCCATCAGGGAGTGTTCGAATAAACTGGTCAGCACGAGCTGCCTTAGCTGCAGCGATAATTTCTTCTTCAGTCGCATCCTTTTTACCATAAGCGATGTTATCTTTAATTGTTCCATTGAACAGCCACGTATCTTGAAGCACCATCCCAAACATTTCCCGTAACTGACTTCGTGACATATCTTTTATATCAATGCCATCAATCGTTATTTTCCCACCTTTAAGTTCATAAAAACGCATGAGTAAATTGATTAACGTTGTTTTTCCTGCACCCGTTGGTCCAACGATTGCCACAGTTTGTCCAGGAGAAACTTGGATATTCATGTTTTCGATTAATAAATCATCACCATAGCCAAAATCAATGTTATCGAAAGTAACAGCACCAAGTGGCTTGTTTATTTCTGCAACAGGAGTTTCTTTTGTTTCTTCTTCCTCGTCTAGTAATTCAAACACACGTTCAGCAGCGGCGATTGTAGCTTGAATAATATTGGCGATATTAGCGGTTTGAGTTATCGGTTGGGTAAACTGTCTTGCATACGTAATAAAGGCTTGGATGTCACCGACGGAAATACTACGCTGAATAACAAGGATACCGCCGACAATACTAATCAGCACATAACTTAAGTTACCAATAAAACCCATAACCGGATAAATAATTCCTGAAATAAACTGGGCGCTACGTCCTGCATCATACAGTTCTTCGTTGCGATCATTAAACTCTTCTAAAGCTTTCTTTTCTTGACCAAAGACTTTCATGACAGCATGACCTGTATACATTTCTTCTATATGTCCATTTAAGCTACCTAATGATTTTTGTTGGTTGGCAAAATAAGTTTGCGATTTTTGGATAATCGGTCTAATCACAAAAATAGACAATGGCAAACTGATTAAAGCAATTATTGTTAATAAAGGACTAATGATCAACATCATTATGATAATCCCGACAATTGTAACGATGGAAGTAATAAACTGGGTGATACTCTGTTGTAGGGTACCAGCAATTGTATCAAGATCATTTGTTACCCGACTAAGTGTATCCCCGTGAGCATGACTATCGTAATATTTCAGAGGTAGCTTCTCTAATTTAGCAAATACATCTTCCCGTAGATCATAGACGGTCGTTTGGGCAACACTTGCCATCGTATATTGTTGGATAAAAGCAAATAAACTACTAAAAATATATAAAATGGCTAGAAAAAGCAAGAGTTGACCGACTTTTGTAAAATCAATTCCACCACCAGGAATACCTTGAAATTTAGCATAGGCTCCTTCGAAAACTTCAGTAATCGCATTTCCCATAATAAAAGGTCCGATAATGGAAAAAATCGTACTAAAAATAGCAGCAAAGAAAACAATCAATAGACGACTTTTCATTGGTTTTAAATATAGAAGCAGTCGGCGGAAGGTACCTTTGAAATCCTTGACTTTTTCGCCTGGAATAGATGGGGTATGTTTGCCTTTTCTTATTCTTTTCTCTTTCTTGTCTACTTTTTCATGACTCATGCAATTTCCCCCTCTCCTAGTTGTGAGGTGACGATCTCACGATAAACTTCATTATCGGCTAATAATTGATCATGGGTTCCAATACCGGCAATCCGACCATGGTCTAATACAATAATTTGATCGGCATCAACAATAGAACTGACTCGTTGGGCAACAATAATTACTGTTGCTTGTTTCGTTTCTTCTTTTAAAGCTTGTCTAAGTTTAGCATCTGTTTGATAATCAAGGGCTGAAAAACTATCGTCAAATATATAAATATCCGGTTTTCGTACTAAGGCTCGGGCAATAGAAATGCGTTGCTTTTGTCCACCAGATAAATTAGCGCCACCTTGATCAATCATCGTGTCATAACCGTCTTCCATTTTTTCAATAAAATCGGCTGCTTGGGCAATTTTTGCTGCATGCTTGATTTCTTCTAGTGTTGCATCCTCTTTTCCAAAACGAATATTATCGGCAATGGTTCCTGAAAATAGTAACGCCTTTTGAGGAACAAAGCCAATCTTGGAACGGATCTCTTCTTGGGATGTTTGCCGTATGTCAACACCATTAATCCGTATTGTTCCGCTAGTTAAATTATAAAATCGCGGAATTAAATGAACCAATGTTGACTTACCAGATCCTGTTCCACCGATAATTGCCGTGACTTCGCCAGGCTTGGCAGTAAAATGTATGTCTTTTAATACAGGTTCTTCAGCACCCGGATAAGTAAAGGTAACATGTTCAAAGGATAATAAACCACGTTGTCGATCAGCTTTTTCATTGCCTTCATCAAAGATGGTCGGTTGTAATGATAATACTTCATTGATACGATTTGCTGATACACTTGCTCTTGGAATCATAATTAACATGATCGATGCCATTAATAAAGAGAACATAATATGCATGACGTATTGGATAAAAGCCATGAGATCACCGATTTGCATACTTCCGTGATCAATTCTTATCCCACCAAACCAGATAATTGAGACGATAGCCATATTCATTAATAGCATCATCACCGGCATGGCAAAAGCCATAATTTTATTAACCTTTATTGATACATCGGTTAAGTCTTTATTAGCGTGTTGGAGTCGTTTTTTCTCGTCTTGTTCACGGTTAAACGCGCGAATGACACGAATACCGGTTAGGTTTTCACGCATGACTAAATTTAAGCGATCAAGCTTTTTCTGAACCGCTTTGAATAGAGGCATGCCTTTTCTGAAGATGATGAAGATAGCCGTGGCTAAGAAAGGCAAAATAACTAAAATAATTAATGAAAGTTTGGCATCCTTGGACACAGCCATAATGATGCCACCGATCATCATTAACGGAGCCATAATAACCATACGTAATGCCATGAGGACGACTTGTTGAATTTGCATAATATCATTTGTAGTCCTAGTGATTAAGGATGCTGTACCAATTTCGTCAATTTCTTGTAATGAAAATTTTTGGACATGCATGAACACTTTTCGTCGCAGGTCACGACCAAGACCCATGGATACAATGGATGAGTAGTAACTTGCTGCAACAGATACGCCTACTCCTAAAGCGGCAATAAACAGCATCAATCCGCCCATTTTCCAAATGTAGCGGATATCTCCTAATACGACGCCATTATCAACAATGTCACCCATCAGGGTTGGTAAATATAATTCCGACATCGCTTGTAGAAATATGAGAATAAAGACAAGTAATAGAAACCATTTATATGTTCGTAAATGCTTTAAAACGTTTATCATAACAATCCCTTCCTTATTTATATATGGGATACGACTTGAACAAGAAGTTATGCGTCAACAAATGAACCGATGTATTTCAGATCACTTTTGAACATTTTACCCATAGTCATTCTTAAAGTCAATATACTGCTAAATCATAGTTATGCACAAGAAAACAGTAAATTAATGAAATTGTTAACGGGTTAAAGGCGTATTGTGGATAACATAGGTTCAAATCCCTTACTTTCAGCTGTTTTTACACAGCTTACCCACAATATATTATAAAAAAGTTTACTTTAAAAACAGTGATAATTGAATAATATCCACAATATCCACAGGCAAATCCACAGATACCCACAAGCTTGAAAAAATAATGAAACAACCGCTAAATAAATCTGAAAATTATGGGAATATATAAAATACAATTTACTTATGATATACTAATTCTGTAAAAACATTATCGGGGAGGATAAAAACGATGGCGATATTTATTATTATTGGGTTAGTCGTCCTAATTGGCTTATATGTCATGGTTACATACAACTCACTTATTAAATTAAGAACGTGGGTTGATGAGTCTTGGAGTCAAATCGATGTCCAACTGAAACGACGTCATGATCTCATTCCTAACTTAGTTAACACGGTAAAAGGTTATGCGAAACATGAACAAGAAACCCTTGAAAAAGTCATTCAAGCACGTAATCAGTTGATCAACGGTACACCTCAAGAACGAATTGAAGCAGATAATCAAATTCAAGGAGCATTAAAATCAATTTTTGCACTATCGGAATCATATCCTGAATTAAAAGCAAATCAAAACTTCTTAAACTTACAAGAAGAATTAACAACGACAGAAAATAAAGTGGCCTACTCAAGACAGCTATTTAATAAAACGGTTGCAGATTACAATATTAAACGGGCAACATTCCCGTCCAATATTGTGGCTAATATGTTTAATTTTACCGAAAAAGAAATGCTTCAAATTCCAGAGGAAGATCGGGAAGTACCATCAGTAGAGTTTTAATGGGTGAATATGATGTTATATAAACAAATAGAAAGCAATAAACGTAAGACAGTTATGCTCGTATCCTTATTTACTGTGCTAGTGTTAGGGATCGGGTGGGGAATCGGTTATTTAGTGAATCAAGATTCGGTTACAGGTCTTATCATTACATTGGTTATTTTAGCTATTTATATTCCACTTACATATATGACTGCTTCATCGCAAGTTTTGGCGATGGCAGGTGCGAAGGAAGCTAAACGTGAAGAATATCCCCAGTTATATGGGATTGTTGAAGAGTTATCAATAGCTGCACGCGTACCCATGCCAAAAGTATATATTATTCATGATCCATCACCAAATGCCTTTGCAACCGGAATAAAACCCGAAAAAGGAGCTGTCGCCTTTACGACAGGCTTACTAGAAACATTAAATCGTGAGGAATTGGCTGGAGTTGTCGCTCACGAATTAGCGCATATTCGTAATTATGATATCCGGTTGATGACGATTTGTGTGGCACTCGTAGGCGTCATTGCTTTGATAGCGAACTTTGGTTCAAGAATGCTATTTTATGGTGGTGGACGAAATAGGCGAAATCAAAAATCCCATCCAGTCTTAATGATTATCGCTGTTTTATTTGTCATTCTTGCGCCAATGGTATCCCAATTTGTGAAATTAGCGGTATCGCGTAATCGAGAGTATTTAGCCGATGCTACTGCGGTTGAATTTACCCGTAATCCAACGGGATTAATTAATGCGTTAAGAAAAATCAGCGCTGATCCTCGTGATGTCAAAAACGCTCAAGAAGCAACCGCAGCCATGTACATATCCCGACCATTAGGGAAAAAGCAGAATAAAAGGAGTAGTCACTTATGGTCAACCCACCCACCAATTGAAAGTCGGATTGAACGATTACAGCAGATGTAAATTTACTTGAAACATGAATCCTATTGATCAAAATAGTAGATTTCAGTTACATATATGGTCAACCTATTAATCAAAACTGAGTATTTCTATCATAGTTACTCAGTTTTTTCTTTACTATTGTATAATATTTTATAGAACTAGTAGATTTAGAAAACTAAAGGGAGTGTGTGAAATGGCAATCTTACAAGTTAGTTATTTTTCTAATGCGATGTCCCGTGAAGTAACGTTTAATGCCTTGATTCCAATGGATATGCGGGAAAATAATCAATCGGATAGACAAAAACCGATGAAATCTCTTTATTTATTAAATGGGTATTCAGGTAGTCATACGGATTGGATTAGTTTTACGAGGATACGTGAGTTATCGGAAAAATATCATTTGGCTGTATTCATGCCAGCAGGCGAAAATTCATTTTATGTTGATGAGGAGGACAGAAGGTCAAATCATGGTGAATACGTCGGTAATGAGCTAGTAGCATACACACGCCAATTGTTTCCTATCTCAACTAAAAGAGAAGATACCTTTATTGGTGGGTTGTCGATGGGGGGATTTGGCGCTATTCGTAATGGATTGAAGTATTCCGAAAACTTTAGTCGGATTATTGCTTTATCATCAGCTATTATGACTTACAAGATTAAAAATGCCAAACCGGGCTTTGTCGATGCTGGCGGAGGTGATTATAAATATTTTACAAGTGTCTTTGGTGATTTGTCGAAGTTAGAAGGAAGTGACAATGATCCCGAAGCATTATTACGGAATTTAAAGCAAACGAATCAACCTATTCCTAATATATATCTAGCTTGTGGTACCGAAGACTTTTTATTGGATGTGAATCACCTGTTTAGAGATTTTCTCAGTCATGAAGGTGTTGATTATACCTATGTAGAAGGACCTGGTGATCATACATGGGATTTTTGGGATGAATATATTGAAAAAGCATTAGAATGGATATATACATAATACTATCCTTAAGTTAATATAAATTGGAAGCGATTTACCCCGTGGGTACCGGGCTTATTCTCAGATCACGATGAGGATAAGCCCATTTCCATAAACGACGTTGCTATTTGCCTCATTAGGTGCTATAGTGTTATTAATCCAAGTAAGTTTATCAGAATAGGGGGTTAACTATGGTTAATCAATTTGTGGAGTTTTTTGATGAGTGGTCAGCTGAATATGACAATTCCGTAGCAGGGAATGATTTAGAATATAAGAAGGTATTTGAAAAGTATGATGAAATATTAGAATTAATTGCCTTTCGTTCCCACGGGAATGTGTTGGAATTTGGGGTAGGGACAGGAAATTTAACAAAAGTATTAATTGAGCACGGCCATCAAGTGATTGGTGTTGAACCGTCGAGTAAAATGCGCGAAATAGCGCAACAAAAACTTCCTGACGTTACGATCCTTGATGGTCATTTTCTTGATTTTTCATATGAAGGATTGAAAATTGATACCATTACGAGCAGTTATGCGTTTCATCATTTAACCGATGAAGAAAAAGAACAAGCCATCGCTTTATATGCCAGTCTATTACCTGAGGGTGGGAAAATTGTTTTTGGGGACACGATTTTTCCGACGAAGGAAGACCATGAAGAAGCGATCCTAAAGGCTAAAAACAACCAATTTAATCGACTAGCTGAAGACTTAAGTACAGAGTATTATACAACGATCCCGATTTTAGATAATATTTTTAAAAAATATCATTTTGATACCCATTATGAACAGCTGAATGATTTTGTCTGGCTTATCGAAGCAAAGAAAAAGGAAGGTGCTTAACATGAAAATGAATGTTGAGAGTTTTAATCTTGATCATACGAAAGTAAAAGCCCCTTATGTTCGCTTAGCAAGTAAACATGTTGGAACAAATGGTGATGAAATTTATAAATATGATATTCGTTTTAAGCAACCAAACAAGGGTTATATGGAAATGCCAGCTGTGCATTCGTTAGAACATTTAATTGCAGAAAACATTCGCAATTATTCGGACAAAATTGTTGATGTCAGCCCAATGGGATGTCAAACGGGATTTTATTTAGCGGTGATAAATCATAATGATTATGATGATATATTACAAATGTTAGAGAAAACATTAGCAGACGTCATTGCAGCCGATGAATTACCTGCTGCCAATGAAGTCCAATGTGGGTTTGCGGCAAGTCATGATTTAGAAGGAGCAAAAGCCCTTGCTCGTGAAATGCTAGCCAAAAAAGATGAATGGACAGAAGTATTTGAATAAATCCCAGTAAACAATCGAGAAATTTGTATCGTCATATGAAAAATTTGTTGTATGAGGGGGTGTTGTTGTGAAAATAGTCCGCAGTTTAGAAGCATTAGTTGGCAATACACCTTTATATGAAATCACATCATATCAATTGCCACCCCAAGTTCGTCTTTTTGCAAAATTAGAGTTTTTCAATCCTGGGGGCAGTATTAAAGATCGTCTCGGATTTTACTTACTCAAGCAGGCGATAAAAACCGGTACGATAAAAAAGGGAGATACGGTGATAGAAGCTACCGCTGGTAATACTGGCATTGGCTTAGCATTAGCCGCAATCCATTATGGTCTAAAAGTTATTTTTATAACACCGGAGAAATTTAGTATCGAAAAGCAATCATTGATGAGAGCTCTTGGTGCTAAAGTCGTTAACACACCGACTAAGGACGGCATGCAGGGAGCGATTGATAAGGCGAAAGAAATGGCTAAAGAAATACCCCATGCTTATATCGCTAATCAATTTCATAATCAATGGAATCCTGATACGTACTATGAAACATTAGGACCAGAAATATATGACGCATTAGATGGTAAAGTTGATATATTTATTGCCGGTGCAGGGTCTGGTGGCACTTTTACCGGTGTGTCTAAATTCTTAAAAGAACAAAATCAACAAATAAAAACAGTTGTTGTTGAACCGGAAGGCTCAATTTTAAATGGTGGTGAGCCGGGTCCCCATCGTACGGAAGGCATTGGTTTAGAATTTTTACCACCGTATATGGATCCGACGTATTTTGATAAAATTTATACGATTACAGATGAACAGGCTTTTAGTCGGGTAGCAGAGATCGCTAAACAAGAAGGCCTCCTTGTTGGCAGCTCTTCAGGTGCCGTCCTAGAAGCAGCTCTACAAGAAGCAAGTTTAGCAAAACCTGGAACGAACATTGTAACAATTTTCCCCGATAGTAGTGAACGGTATATGAGTACGGGGATTTACGGAGAGTGAAATAAATGAGAAAAAAAACGAGTTTAATCCATGGCGGTAAATCTATCGATCAAGCGACTGGTGCTTTATCCCAACCTATTCACCCAGCCAGTACGTTTAAACAAGATGGGGTTGGTAACTTTAAATACGAATATGCCAGAACAGGAAATCCAACCCGTGAAGCTGTAGAAATGTTAATTGCTGATTTAGAGGAAGGCACGCGGGGGTTCGCTTTTGCGTCAGGTATGGCGGCAATTACCGCAGTCATGACACTGTTCGAATCAGGCGATCATATTATCGTAACCGATGATGTTTATGGTGGAACGTATCGCCTCATGAAAAGAATCTTAAATCGTCAAAACATTACCGTTAGTTTTGTGGATACAAGCGATATAGGGCTATTGGAAAAAGCAATTGAAGATAATACGAAAGCCGTCTTTATTGAAACCCCAACAAATCCGCTGTTGAAAATTACAGATTTAGAAAAGGTTTCTCAGGTGACAAAGAAACATAACTTGTTATTTATTGTCGATAATACCTTTAGCACTCCATATTGGCAAACACCATTAACATTAGGTGCTGATATTGTTTTGCATAGTGCAACGAAATATTTAGGTGGTCATAGTGATTTGGTTGCCGGACTCGTCGTTACGAAAGATCAAGAACTTGGTGAAGAACTTCACTTTGTTCAAAATGCGACAGGGGGCGTATTATCACCTCATGATAGCTGGTTATTAATTCGTGGTATCCGTACACTTGGCGTACGAATGGAAGAAATTGAAACGAATACGAATCAAATTGCTAATTTCCTAAACAACCACCCGCAAGTAAGCAAAGTATACTATCCTGGGTTATTAGACCATCCTGGACGGGATATCCATGCCAAACAATCTGGTGGTTTTGGTGGGATGATATCATTTGTTGTTGAAAGCGAAGAAAAAGCACTAAATGTTTTAAATAAAGTTAAATACTTTACCTTAGCGGAAAGTCTAGGCGCTGTAGAAAGTTTAATCTCCCTCCCAGCAAAAATGACTCATGCCTCAATACCGAGGGAACGGCGATTAAAGTTAGGTATAGCTGATGGGTTAATTAGAATTTCGGTAGGTTTAGAAGACGTCAATGATTTAATTGAAGACCTTGACCAAGCGCTTGCTTAATAAATATTTATCAGTTTTAAACCGATAGAACTAACAATAGCTATCGGTTTACTTTCTTTTGGTTTAACTTATTGATAATTTTTTAATAAGTTATATAATAAATAACATGTATCTTGAAAAAAGGAGTGATGTCGATGCCCATTAATATTCCAATCGATCTCCCAGCACGAGAATTATTAAAAAAAGAGAGAATATTTGTCATGGATGAAGATCGTGCTCGGACGCAAGACATCCGTCCTCTAAATATAATTATCTTAAATTTAATGCCTGAGAAAGAAAGAACTGAATTACAGTTACTAAGATTATTGGGAAATACGCCGTTACAAGTAAACATTACGTTTTTACATACAGCTACCCATCGATCCAAAAATGTAAGTAAGTCGCACCTAGATACCTTTTACAAAACCTTTCCCGAAATTAAAGATAAACGATATGACGGACTAATTATTACAGGGGCACCGGTTGAGCATTTAGATTTTGAAGAAGTGAATTATTGGCAAGAATTGACAGAAATTATGGAATGGTCAAAAGATAATGTCACATCTGTTTTGCATATTTGTTGGGGGGCACAGGCTGCTCTCTATTATCATTATGGCATTGACAAATATGAATTGCCGAAAAAATGTTCAGGGGTTTATCAACATACTGTATCAGATCCAACCGTAGAACTTGTGAGGGGATTTGATGAGGTTTTTTTAGCACCACATTCACGGTACACGGCTGTTTCAGCCGAAGCCATTAAGAAAGATCCACGGCTCACTTTATTATCGACCTCAAAGGATGCTGGTGTTTTCATTGTTAAATCAAAAGATGGCAAGCATATTATGATCACTGGGCATTTAGAATATGATGCACAAACATTGGCTGAGGAATATGAACGAGACTTAAAAAAAGGTCTTTCCATTGATATGCCAGAAAATTATTTTCAAAATGATGACGTCACTCAGCCACCATTAAATACTTGGCGTTCACATGCACATTTACTATTTTCAAATTGGTTAAATTATTATGTGTACCAAGAGACACCTTATGAGTGGAAATGAAAAGCAAATAAATACCTCTTATACTAATAGGCCGGTGCTTACTAGTATAAGAGGTTTTTTTATTGAAAGGATGCTAAGTTGGTTCGTCAATTAAGAATTTTCCTCGTTTTTCACATGTAGCTTTCCTTCATGATCTAACTGAAGATGTTGTCCATTTGTTAAGACGATTTCTAATGGAAATACTTGTGCTTTTTTATCAGAGAAGAACCATTGACGTTCTGGTGGTACGAGGACAATAAATGCATCGTCTCTACCGAGAAAATTTATGCCATGAGGATTTATCTCAGTACTGCCGTTTAAAGGGATGCCTAAATCTTGCAGCCGTTCACCTATCTCAGCAACATAAGGGGTAACGATACCTATTTCACTGACGTTCAAAAATGCAGCAGATGTTAAATCGCCAAACATATCCCGATTTCTTCGACCAATTAATTCAACAATATTGCCACCTGCGTCATAAAAATACATGGAATCGGCATCAAAGTTAGGAAAGTAAATTTCATCCCGGCCGCGATCTCGATTTAATTTTATCTTTTCTGTGATCCAATATTTCATTTGTGAAAATTGATTCCCGGGAATGTTGATCGCGAAATGATAAAAGGCAGGCTCATCAAATAATTTAAAAGTAATCGATGAGGAGCCAATGGTTACGGTGAATTTTTCAGCAGTGACGTTTGTAATGTCAAGTTGTAAAACATTCATATAAAAGCGCTTTAATTTAGTCAGTTCTTGGGTGTAAAGGACAAGAGATTGAAACAATCATATCACCTCAATGAACTTTCGTTTATATATGATCATTATATCATTATTCTATGATGATCATATTTGATCATTGCTCAAACTAGGATGGGAGATCCCAGTCTTTTTGGTGAAGTATATGATATGTATATTAACGGTATGCTTTTTACAAAAATAAAACGAAGTCCATTATCTAAAAGTTGATAAAGGACTTCGTCTTTATACTTATCTCTGTAAAGGATATAGGTCGCAAACCTCTCTTAACCAAAGCGTCCACGGATATAATCCTCTGTACGTTGATCATTTGGGTTATTAAAGATCACATCGGTTTGATCGAATTCGACAACTTCACCATTTAAGAAGAATGCTGTTCGATCAGAAATTCTAGCTGCTTGTTGCATGTTGTGGGTCACAATCACAATTGAATAGTTCTTTTTAAGTTCTTGAATTAATTCTTCAATTTTTAAAGTTGATTTAGGATCGAGTGCTGAAGTCGGCTCATCCATTAAAATAACATCTGGTTCGATTGCTAAACAACGGGCAATACATAAACGTTGTTGTTGTCCACCTGACAGACCATAGGCATTTTCATGCAGTCGATCTTTTACTTCATCCCAGAGAAATGCACTACGGAGGCTTTTTTCAACAATTTCATCTAAGATCTTTTTGTTACGAATACCGTGTATTTTCGGACCGTAGGCTACATTTTCGTAAATTGATTTAGGAAAAGGATTCGCTTTTTGAAATACCATACCGACACGAGTTCTTAATTCTTCTACAGATTGATCTAAAATGCTTTTACCTTGATACGTAATCAGTCCCGTAGTTCTTACGCCTGGTACCAATTCAACTAAGCGATTTAAAGTTTTTAAAAAGGTTGATTTACCACACCCTGAAGGTCCAATAATTGCTGTTACTTCCTTGTCAAAGAAAGAAAGGTCAATTCCTTTTAAAGCATGCGTATCCCCATACCAAAGGTTTAAATCCTTTACATCATAAATCGTTTCGCGTGGTTGAACATTCTTCAAAGAAATTATATTCGTTTGTTGGAAATTATTATTTTTATTTATTGTTAAAGTACTCATCATATCTCTCCTTTGTCAATCTTCATTAAAATCGTTGTTGAAATTTGTTTCTAATGAAAATAGCTGCCGAGTTTAATATCAATAAGATAATTAATAAGACAATAATGGTTGCTGCTGCTAAATAAGCATATTCAGCTACTAAGGATGAATCTAAGGTCCAATAGTAAATCTGCATTGGTAAAACAGTAAACTTATCAAAGATACTTGATGGGAAAGGAATTAATAATGCAGGGATCCCGATAACGACTAATGGTGATGTTTCACCAATGGCCCGTGATAGAGCAAGAATTGCCCCGGTTAAAATACCTGGAAGTGATGCTGGTAAGATGATGTTCTTTACCGTTTGCCACTTCGTAGCTCCCATCCCATAAGATGCTTCACTTAAATGTTGAGGGACAGCTCGAATGGCCTCTTGACTTGAAACTATCACGATCGGCAAGATTAACAATGCCATCGTTAAACCACCAGCTAACACAATATTTCCCATGTTCATTGCTCTTACAAAGACAGTTAATCCTAAAATCCCGTATACAATGGATGGCACACCAGCCAAATTAGAAATGTTTGTTTGAATAAATGATTTCAATCTACCTGGTTTAGCGTATAATTCAAGATAAATTGCTGTACCGACTCCAAGTATCATTGTCACCGGTGCGACGATAAGCATTAACCATGCAGTACCTAATATGGCACCCATGATTCCAGCTCGATCAGGATCAGTCGATAGCTTACCTGTTAAAAAATCAAGATTAAGCCAACCGATTCCTTGGGTAAAAACACGAGCAATTAAAATAGCAAGCATGATAAGCCCAAAGAGGGTAGAGCAAATAAACATAACCTTGGCAAATTTGTTTTTAAACAACCGAAAGTTCATTCTTCGTGAAACGGCCGTCATATCTAAATACTTCATTAGTAATCCTCCCTAAATCTGCGAGAGATATATTTAGCAAGCATATTCATGAGTAAAGTGAAGATAAATAAGGTCATGGCAACCGCGTATAAACTGTAGTAAATAGTTGATCCAGCCGGTGCATCTCCACTTGTTACTTCGACAATATATGCTGTCATAGTTTGCATGGATTGCGTGACATCAAGGGTGAAGTTTTTCGAACTACCACTTGCAATCGTAACGATCATCGTTTCACCAATTGCCCGGGACAGACCAAGGACGAAAGAAGCAATGATACCAGAAAGGGCAGCTGGAATGACAACCCGGCGAGTCACTTCTAACTTTGTTGATCCTAGGGCTAACGCACCTTCTCGAAGTGCATTAGGTACTGAACTCATGGCATCTTCTGACAAGGAAGCTACCATAGGGATTATCATGACACCCATGACGAGTCCAGGGCTAAGAATATTAGTCGGTTCTAGATTTGGAATAATTTCTCTTAAAATGGGTGTAATAAAGGTAAAGGCGAAAAATCCATAAACAATTGTAGGTATGCCAGCAAGAATTTCTAATAGTGGCTTAGCAATTTTTCTAACTCGTTCTGAGGCATATTCACTTAAATAGATGGCTGTCATCAATCCAATTGGTACTGCGACTAACATGGCGATAACAGATGAGATAGCTGTTCCTGCAATTAATGGAAGGACACCATATTCAGGATCTTGACTTAACGGTTTTAATGTAGTGCTCGTAAAAAATTCAACAACAGATACTCGTTTAAAAAACTCAATCGTTTCAGATAAAAAAGTAAAGATAATACCAATCGTTGTTAAAATAGAGACCGATGTAATAATTAACAATAATATCGGCATGAATTTTTCTGTGATTTTGGGTAATTTTTGTGATTCTTTATTCTTTCTAATTAGATCTTTGATGTTATGATCCATACTTGTATTCATAACCAAAAATTCCTCTCTTCAGTAAAATGGACAAACAGATGAGGGTCTAAAGGGACGCTCATCTGATGTCAACCAAAATCAAAAGTTACATTTTATTTAAGGCCTTCTAAAAATTCTACATATGCTTGGATCTCTTCATCTGGTAGTGGTGCAAAGCCTGTTTCACCGGCAAATTCATTTACATGGTTCATTGCATAGATCGCATAGTCTAATACTTGTGGTTTTTCTTTAGCATGATTTACATTTAGATAAGTAAAGACTGGGCGTGTAAATGGCGCATAGTCACCATCTTCAGCGATTGTATCAAGTGAAGGTTCAACAGGTCCGTTACCAAAGTCAACATGTACAGCTTGTAATTTATCTTGGTTGTTTACGTAATAACCAAATCCGAAGAAGGCAATACCATTAATATCTTCTGAGATTAAATTAACTAATGTTGAATATTCTTGTTGTAAATTAATTGTGTCTACTAAATCAGCTTTTTCTAAAATGTTTTCCCAGAAGAATTCATAAGTTCCGTGGTTTGCGTTTGGTCCGTATGTTTGAATTTCTTCATCAGGGAAACTTGGATCAAGATCAGACCATTTAGTAATGCCACCATCAGCGTGGAAGATACTGATTAATTGTTCTTCCGTTAACTCTGTAGCCCAATCGTTGTCCGGATGGATTACGAATGTAAGTCCGTCTAGCGCAACTTTAAATTCTTTTACTTCAATGCCTAATTCATCGGCAGTAGCTTGTTCTTCTTCTTTGATTTGACGAGATGCGTCATTAAAGTCTGTGCCATTTTCTACAAGGAACTTTTCAAATCCAGCACTTGTTCCGGAACGACTTACTTCAACTGACACATTTTCTTGTTCGTTTATCATATATTCTTCAGCTAGTTTAGCCATTAATGGGTAGACAGTTCCTGAACCATCAATGACGACACTACCTTCTAAATCAGATGTTGCATCATCTGTATTTTCCTGATTCTGTTCGTTATTTTGTGAAGCATTATTTCCTTTACTTGCATTATTTTCATTTCCTTCTGAACCACATGCTGCTACGATTAAAGCAAGCATGACTAAAACAAATGATAGAAAGTATTTTTTGAATCTCATTTGTATTTTTCCACCCCTTAAATTTTTGGTAGCATTTTTGATGCCTAATAATAGTGTAATGGTTGAGTGTTGAGAAGGTATGAATGAATTGTAAACGAAATGTAAATTTACAACATGATCGATTACAATTATTCAGGGATCATATATTATATAAGTAGTATCAACTTACACCATGGGGTAAATTGACACTTCAGATAAATGTGGTTATGGTTACGTTCAGTCAGGGTATAATAAATAGGAGGTGTGTATATGATGAAACCGAAAGTACTCATTGTTGATGATGAAAAACCGATTGTTACGTTGTTAACATTTAATGTGGAAAAAGCAGGATTTGAAACAGATGTAGCATATAATGGCCTCGAGGCCGTTCGAAAAGCAGAACAAAACCATTATGATTTTATTATTCTTGATATTATGCTGCCGGAGATGGACGGCATGGAGGTTTGTCGTCATTTGCGACAAAATAAAATTGAAACACCGATTTTGATGTTAACAGCAAAAGGGGAAGAATTTGATAAAGTTTTAGGACTAGAATTAGGCGCGGATGATTATTTAACGAAACCTTTTAGTCCTCGTGAAGTGATTGCACGAATGAAAGCCATTTTAAGAAGAACAGATGGAAGAAAAACGACCACGTCACACACGATAAAAATTGGTGATCTCGTGATTTATCCAGATAAATATGAAGCAGAATTAAATGGTGAAACGTTGGATTTTACAAGGATGGAATTTGAGTTATTATTGCATTTAGCACGTCATGAAGGGATTGTTTTATCAAGGGATCAGTTATTAAGTGAAGTATGGGATTATCATTTTTCCGGTGACACTCGAATCGTTGACGTACATATTAGCCGTTTACGGGAAAAAATCGAAACTAATACGAAAAAACCTCTTTATATTAAAACTATTCATGGTTTAGGTTATAAAATGGAAAATCCAAATAAAAAATAGGAATCTAGCACAAATGGCTGATTCCTATTTTACTTGAAGTCCATGGTAATCAATTTTTCCATAATTAATTTCATAATTAGCTAAGTGTTTCGCCATATTATTGGCTAATTCCTCGCCTTCGCCTTGTGGAGCTAATGATAGCATAGTAGGACCTGCACCACTAATAACGGTACCGTAAGCTCCGTATTGCTTTGCCTTCTCTTTTATATCGTCGTAATTGGGAATTAATTTCGCCCGATAAGGTTCATGAAATAAGTCTTTCTCCATCATTTTCCCAGCTAGTTGAAAATTATTCGATAGTAACGCACCAATGAATAAGTTACTAATTCCACTGGCGCATGCTGCCTCGTTTCTTGAGAAGGATGTTGGTAATACATTCCTAGCATCCTCTGTTTTTAATTCAACATCTGGTATGTACAAAACTAGGTCAAGGGGTAATTCATCGATGCGAACATAATCAACCGTGTTTTCTGTCTGTACAGAGATGATGAACCCACCCAATAATGCTGGCGCAACATTATCTGGATGACCTTCTATTTTTGTAGCAAGTACTAGTTTTTGATCAGCAACAAGGTCTAGGTTTAATAATTGGTTGGCTAATTCAATGCCAGCAACCACCGCTGAAGCACTACTACCAAGGCCTCGAGCTAATGGAATATCACTTTGAACAATGACTTTACAAGGCGGTAACGTCTTTCCATATTCGGTTGCGACGTGCTTTGCTACTTGGTAAATTAAATGCTCTTGATAATCAATCTCCTTTGGTAAATAAGGAGATTGATGAGCGAACTCCCAAGCGGATGACTGACTTACTTGTAGTGTCAAGTAACGGTTGAGCGCAACTCCGACTGAATCAAACCCTGGTCCGATATTTGCTGAGCTGGCTGGAACAGTTATTGTCAACATCGTCATTTTTGCATCGCATCTTTAATATAATCAGTGATGGCTTGTTCGTCATTTGGTAAAGAGACAGGCTTAATATTTTGCTGTTCCATGGCTGTTTCAGTATCTTTCAGCCCATTTCCAGTTAAAATGGCGACAACTTTAGCTCCTTGTTCGATGGTACCAGCCTTACGTTGTTGAATGACGCCAGCGATAGATGCACAAGATCCAGGTTCAGCAAATACACCTTCAGTACGGGCAATAAGTTTAAAGGCATGTAATATTTCTTCATCGGATACAGATGTGATCATACCGTTAGACTCATCGCGAGCAGTTTCTGCAAGTTGCCAACTAGCTGGATTACCAATGCGAATCGCTGTTGCGACTGTTTCTGGTTCTTTGATAACTTGTTCTTTAGTAATGGCAGCTGCCCCTTCGGCTTCAAATCCGAAAATGCGTGGCAGTCCTGTTTGTTTTAATTGATGATATTCATTGAAACCTTTCCAGTAAGCACTAATATTACCTGCATTGCCTACAGGAATTGCCAAAATATCAGGTGCTTGACCGCCTAGTTGATCACACACTTCAAAGGCGGCTGTTTTTTGTCCTTCAATACGATAAGGGTTGACAGAATTCACGAGCGTAATTGGTTCATTTTCACTAATGTGTTTAACAGCTTGAAGTGCATCATCAAAGTTCCCATCAATTTCAACAATTTCAGCTCCGTACATCATCGCTTGAGCTAATTTCCCTAAAGCAACCTTGCCTTTAGGAATAACAATGATTGCTTTTAACCCCGCTTTGGCTGCATAAGCAGCTGCCGAAGCAGATGTATTTCCCGTAGAAGCACAAATAACTACTTTACTTCCTTCTTCAGCAGCTTTAGCAACGGCCATCACCATGCCTCGGTCTTTAAAAGAACCTGTTGGATTTGCTCCTTCTATCTTTCCATATAATTCAATACCTAGATCACTGGAGAGATGTTCGAAATGAATTAAAGGTGTATTGCCTTCATGGAGTGTTAACATAGGTGTTTTCTCCGTCACGGGCAAATGTGCTTGATAATGTTTTAACAAACCCGGCCAATTCATATTTATGCATCTCCTTCAACACGAAAGTAATTTTTAATGGCTTTGACAACATCTAATTCTTGTAGTTTGACAAGTACTTCTTCAAATTTAGCTAAAGATGATTTATGAGTAATGAGTACAATTTCTGCCAATTCTGTTTTTTCACTCGGTGTTTGTAATATTCGTTCAAAACTAATCCCCATTTGGTGAAACAATTCTGAAATTCTAGCAAAGGCTCCGACTTCATCTTTTACGTGCAAACGAATATAAAATTGACTAAACCGTTGCTCTGCAGGGGTAATTTTCTTTTTAAACCGTGGTTTGATAACTTGTTGCCCATTGACGCCAAGTTTCATATTTTTAATGACTTCGACCACATCGGACATGACAGCTGTTGCTGTTGGCAGACTCCCAGCTCCAGGTCCATAAAACATCGTTTCACCTACAGACTCACCATTGACATACACCGCATTATATTCATTTTTCACCCCGGCTAAAGGATGTTTGTTTGATAGTAATGTAGGCTGAACGCTGACCTCAATTTCTTCGCCGTGTCGATTGGCAAAACCAATCAACTTCATTGTATAGCCTAACTTTTTCCCATATTGTAAATCTGTTTGGTTAATGTTTGAAATACCTTTTACATCAACATCATCTAATTCAACATCAGTTAAAAAGGCTAAACGTGCTAAAATCACCATTTTTCTGGCAGCATCGAGACCTTCAACATCAGCAGTTGGATCGGCTTCTGCAAATCCAAGATCTTGTGCTGCTTTAAGGGCGTCTTCATAGGAAGTACCTTCTGTATCCATTTTGGTTAAAATGTAGTTGGTTGTCCCATTAACGATTCCCATGACCTTTTGAATGCGATCTGATACTAATCCGTCTGTTAAACTGCGAAGTAATGGGATTCCACCACCAACACTCGCTTCATAAAATAAATCACAGCCATTTTCCATAGCTGCTTGCTCTAACTCAGGTCCATGAAGAGCGATGAGATCTTTATTTGCAGTAATGACGTGTTTTTTTGCTTGAAAGGCTGCTAACAAATATTCTCGGGCTTGCTCAACGCCTCCCATCACTTCAACAATGACCTCGATATCAGGATTGTTGAGGACATCGTCAGGATTTGTGGTTAATATATCCCCATTTATATCTACTGTTCGTGCCTTTTCGATATCACGAACGAGTACGCTTTTGACTTCGATACCGCAACCTAATTGGTGTCTTAAATCCTCCTGATAGTCATTTATCAGCTTAATTACTCCTGAACCTACAACGCCTAATCCTAGTAGTCCAATAGATACGTTTTTCACATCCACACCTCTTTTGTTATCAACAAGTACATTTTTATCTTACTTATCAGACATTATAAACATGAATAAAGAATCATACAATAGTTAACTATGGAAATTATATTGATTATTTGTTGTAAGGGGTTACGTATATTAATGAAGTAAGTAGATTTTTCCAACCTTTGATGACTAACATAATTTATTCATAATGACATGATGAATATTTACAAAGTTGTAATGATAGGTATTCATAAGGAAGAGGAGAGGTGATGATTATTGATATCAACGAGCAGTTAGAGAAGTTAGTGTCGCTTAAAGGACCATTTGCATCATTTATGTTGAACGAGGTGCCAGAAACTCCTGATAAACTATTTATTAGCTGGCTGCAGGATGCGATTAAACAAGGTATTCAAGAACCACATGCGATGACCCTGTCCACGATTGATGCCCAGGAAAATCCTGATGCGCGAATCTTAATTTTAAAAAGAATTGATGAGCGAGGTTGGTATTTTGCTACGAGTAGAGCAGGAAAGAAAGGAAGACAAATACAGCGTCAACCAAGGGCTACCCTTACTTTTTATTGGCCACCCCTTGGTAGACAAATCCGAATTCGGGGAATCGTAACGGAGATGGGACCTGAAGAAAGTGCAATTGATTTTTTGCGTAGGAGTGATGTGGCACGAGCTGTTGCCATGACTGAACGTCAAAGCATGCGATTAACTAGTTTGTCGGAATTAGATATTGCCATAGCCCAGCAACATCAAAAATTAAAACAGCAACCCGATATAGTTGCTCCATCATGGACCTTATATTGTCTACAAGCCAATGAGGTAGAATTTTGGCAGGCTAGCACAGATCGTATCCATCAAAGGCTTCTATACGTATTACAAAATGACTTCTGGAAAAAACATCTGTTATGGCCATAAATTGAATCTTTCATTCTTAAGTTCGTAACACCAGCAAAGAGAAAGTTAAGATGAACATTATGACTAGGCTTACCGTATCTTTTAATTGCCACTTCCTTTGTCTATAGGAAGAGCGGGGTTTTCCCGATTGGTAACCTCTCACTTCCATGGCATTGGCCATTTCTTCCGAACGATTAAGGGAACTAGTGAATAAAGGAATAAAAATGGGTACTAATGTTTTCATTTGTCTAACCAGTGACCCTTCGCCAAAGACCACGCCTCTTGCTCGTTGTGCATCCATAATTTTTTGGGTTTCATCTAATAGTGTCGGCACAAACCGAAGGGCAATGGATAACATTAGGGAAAATTCGTCAACAGGAACTTTCAGTTTTCTTAAGGGTTGGAGGAGAAAATTAATGCCATCTGTTAAGTCCATTGGTTTAGTTGTAAAGGTCACAACCGTTGAAATGAAAATGATCATCACAAATCGACAAAAGATATAAAAACCATTGATCAAACCGAAATGGGAAATCGTGATCGGACCCCAACTGAAATATATTTTTCCACCAGAGGTAAACAAAATTTGTAAGCAAACAGTAAATAAAATCAGCCATATTAATGGACGAACACCACGAATATAAATACGCAAACGGACGTTTGTCAAAAACATGACAAGGATGGTAAAGACGGCAAGTAGTAAATAAGTTTGCCAATTATTAGCTAAAAATAAAATAACAATAAAATAGATCGCTGATGTGAGTTTTGCTCTCGCATCAAGTTGATGAATAAGAGAGTCCCCTGGAAAATAACGCCCTAAAATTAATTTATTCATACGAGTCCCGCCTTAATAAGTGCATCTGCAAGTTCATCTACTGTTAAGCAAGGGTAAGGTAAATTGACACCAGTTTCCCGTTCTATTCTTTTCTGGAAACGTAAAGCATCAGGGAGATCAAGATGCCAATCTTCTAATTGTTTATTTAAAGAGAACAGCTCTCTTACTCCTGTCTGCGATACGACTTGCCCATTTTGCATGACGATAGCCTCATCGGCATATTGAGCAACATCATTCATATCATGGGTTACTAAAATAATTGTCATCCCTGCTTCTCGATTTAATCTCGTCAATAATGTGTAAATGGTTTGTTTTCCATCGGGATCCAGTCCAGCGCCTGGTTCATCTAAGATTAAAACTTTTGGGTTCGTGGCTAATACACCGGCAATAGCAACCCGTCTCTTTTGTCCACCAGATAAGGAAAAAGGGGATTGTTGTAAAATGTCTTGATTTAAACCGACAAGTTGTAAGGTTTGTTTAGCCCTTTTCTGTGCTTCAGTTAAAGACACGCCAAAGTTAAGAGGACCAAAACAAATATCCTTTTCAACTGTTTCAGCAAATAATTGGGATTCGGGAAATTGAAAGACCATCCCTACGTGCTGTCTAATTTTATTTAAAGTTTGTCGTTGGTCTATATGAGGTGTAATTTGATATTTTCCTACTTGAATTTGGCCTGTTTTAGGGAGGAGTAAGCCATTCATACATCTTAACAGGCTCGTTTTACCTGCACCAGTGTGGCCAATGATCGCTGTGATAGTGCCAGGTTTGATCGTTAAATTAATAGAATGAAGGACATTCTCATTTCGTATTGGTCCGACGACATAGTCGGCTGACACATCTGTAAATGTTATTTGCATAGCCACTTCACCATTTCATCTTCTGTTAGAAACATTTCCGGGACTTGTCGCTTTTTTTGCTGTAATGTTCGACGTAGTTTTTCTACAAATGGAGGCTCCAAATGGGTAATTTTACTAAAGACTTCAGTAGGTGTACCGATCTGTTTAATCCGACCATTCTCCAGTAAGATAATCTGATCAGCAAACATTGCTTCATCCATATCGTGGGTAATGGAAAGGATTGTTGTCTGTTTTGTCATTTGAATCTGAGTAAGTGTAGCTAAAATTTCACGTCTACTTTTAGGATCAAGCATAACGAGGGCTTCATCAAGTACGATAATGTCAGGGTCGAGAGCCAAGACACTTGCAATGGCTACTCGTTGTTTTTGTCCACCTGATAAGCGGGATGGGTCAGCTTTCCTAAAGGGGGTCATCCCGACTAAATCAAGCACTTCATCCACCTTTGTTTTCATCATAGAAAAAGGGATATTTTGATTTTCTAAACCGAACGCAACATCTTCTTCTACTGTGGTGCCAATAAATTGGTTCTCAGGATTTTGAAAAACAAGGGCAATATGTTGGCGAATTTCCCATTTTGTCTCTTCGGTTAATGGATTACCAGCAATCATAATTTGACCAGCCTGGGGGCTTAATAAACCAACGAGTAATTTAGCAAGGGTAGATTTACCCGAACCATTATTGCCAAGGATGGCTACCCAATCTCCTTGTTGAATGGAAAATGAGATATCGGTTAATATATTTTCATTATTGCGCTGATCATATTTAAATGAAAGATCCTGGACTTCAATGATAGGAGATGCCATGGACGAGCCCCCACTTCTATAACATTAATGATATGCTTAACATCGCAACAATTGCCCCATTGACGAGGACCATATTCTTAATCGCAACAGGGAAAGTTTCAGCTTTGATTTGTTTTTCGTTAAAGCGTCGAACATTTTCATATACAGGATAGATAACAATGAATGTAAGTAAAGTGAATGTAGGCATTAATTTGAGAAATACTGCAAATAAGATAGCGACAAATGTTCCGATATACAACGTGTTAAACAGAATAATCCCACGTCTTTTACCGATATAATAGGGTAATGTATAGCGTTTGTTTTCAATATCTTGCTCTAGGTCACAAATATTATTTGCTAACATCACAGCTGCAATTGTAAATACACACGGTAATGATACGAGAATGATTTTGGCAAATTCAACAATATTCGCCTCAAGAGATATATATTGGCCTTGAACCACAAAATCAATGATGCCTTGGTCATAGGCGTTGACGTAGACAATTAAAAATACAATCCCGAATCCCATTGTCAATCCAGAAAAAACCTCTCCTAAAGGCATGCGTGAAATTGGGATTGGACCAAATGTATAAAAGACCCCAATAGCAAAGCAAATGAGTCCGATAATTAACACTAATAAATTTGTTAAATAAACGAGATACAAACCAAGTATAATAGCAATCGTTAATAACGTAAAGATAATCGCAATGACTAAACGCTCGGGGATATTTTTTTGGCCGATAATATTTTCATTCTTGCGATATTCATCACTCGTCGCTTTTGTGTAATCCATATAATTATTAATTGCTGTTGTTGTCATATCAAATGCTAACATAGAACCGAAAAACACAAGTGTATTTAAAATATTAAGATGTCCGTAGTAATTCATGACAAAAAGGGTCCCAATGAGAAAGGGAAATAGGCTCGCAAGTTTCGTTTGAATTTCAACGAGTTTAAAAAATGTTTTAATAGACACAACAAAAACCTCCTTTATCTACTTGTTATCCTATTAGTGTTTGATCTTAAAATCTTCATGGGTCAGTTCAAATGATTTTTTAATGCCTGATGATAGATAAACATTTTTATTGTGATCGATAAAGATTCCCTCGACATCATCTAATTGTTCAATATATTCCATGCCTTCTTCAATTCCCATCGCAAAGGTTGCTGTTGATAATGCATCTGCATCCATAGAGGAAGGGGTAATGATTGTTACACCAGCAATATCATTTTGATAAGGGTAACCATCATTAGGATTTAATAAATGATGATATTTTTCCCCGTCGACTTCTAAATAACGTTCATAGATACCAGAAGTTACAATTGATTGATCTTCTTGTTTAATCCGACCAACAATGTTTCCTCGTGCAGAAAAAGGATCTTGAATGCCAATTGTCCATGGATCATTCGATGGGCTATGTCCGTAGGCATAAATATTTCCACCCAAATCAATAATCGCTGAGGTTATCTTTTTTTCTTCGAGGATTTTAACGACTTCATCAGTAATAAAGCCTTTAGCAATAGCTCCTAAATCTAGTTTCATCCCTTTTTTTGTTAGAAAGACGGTTTGATTATTTGGATCTAGTTCAATCTCGTTATAGTCAATCAATGGCAACACTTCGTTAATTTCGTGTTGTTCAGGTTTGCGAGCGTCGGGAAATCCGATGTGCCACAGTTGTGTTAATGGACCAATCGTGATATCAAACAAACCATTTACCGATTGACTATGTTTTTTTCCTGTTTCGATCAGTCGGTAAACATCGCTTGTCACTTTAACTGGTTTTATCCCTGCGTTATTGTTTATTTCAATGATTTCTGTGTCTTGTTTTTCAGAGGAAATTTTGTCTTCTAATTCTTTAATTCTTTCAAACACATCGTCTAATACTTCCTCACGTTCATCATCATATATTTTTATGGTTACTACCGTACCTAACATGAATTCTGTGCGTGAATAAGGACTTTTATTTAGATGTTTTGCCTCCCCCTTTGTTGATTTACCACAACCAGCCATCAACAATAGGAGAATGGTTAATAGAACAATTGCACTTTTCTTCTTCATATTTTCACAACCTTTCAAGTGTGAAGAAGGTATGGTGATATCCTTTATAAAAGACTTAAAGACTTTAGAGCGGTCTCTAAAGTCTTTAAGTGCTCATATTTTTTATTTTTCGTAAACTACATTATCAATTTCAATTTTGGTTGTGTCGCCTTTTTGTGCTGCGTTGATGAGTTGAGCGGCATACACTTTAAAGACCTCAGCAGAATGGGTGGCACCTGAAATTACTTCTACTTGTGCTGGATCTTGTGTTTCAACTAAAGCATCATTCAACTGTGGTACAAAGTCTTGTGGTCCAATACCAACTTTTTCTGTCATTAGCTCTTGGTAGTCTTCATCGTCGGTTTTGTAGTTGCCGTCTGCATTGACATAGTTGTAGTTTGACTCAACGATTTTCCCGTCAGCTACAGTCATATCCATGACAAAGCGCCAACCAGTTGAACCAATATTTTTTTCTTCTAAAGAATATTCTCCATCTTGTAAAGGAGCTTGATTTTCAATAATAATTGTTTCTGTGTCGCCTTTTTGAGCAGCTTGAATTAATTGCTGTGCATAATTAATAAATGATGCAGAAGAACTTGTGGCTCCTGATACAATATCAACATCAAGGGCATTTTGAGTAGCAATGAGTGCATCTGCTAATTCTTTTGTAAATTCCACTGGACCGATGCCTACTTTGTCACTCATCGCTTCTTGATAGCCTTCGTCTTCAGACTTAAGTGTCCCTTCTTCATTAACATAATCATAATCTGTTGCGACGATTTTTCCGTCTTCAACCTTAATTTCTACAAAGGTTTTCCAACCATGATCATCAAAATCTTTTTCTTCTAATCTATAAGTTCCATCTTGCAAAGGGGCACCGGCAACAACAGTCGGTTCTTCTGTTTGGTCATTGCTTTGTTCTTCCTCTTCTGTCGTTGCATTATTATTCGTTGATGCATCTTCCTCTGCTGGGTTATCACCACCACAAGCAACAAGGAAAACAACCATTGAGACTATTGTCAACAATGATAATAAATACTTTTTACCTTTCATTTTCTCACCTCATATAAAATAGTGTGATTCATTTCACAATTTAAGACTACCAAAATAAACGATTTTTGTCTATGGATTAATCTGTGAATAATTTTAGAACTTTAAGATTTGTATCATTGTAAACGCTTGCGGTACAGCGTTTACAACATACTGATGTTGCTTGGTTTTTGTATGTTGTTATGTGATTTTATTAACAATATGTGAACATTAATTGTTGCACTTTAGTGATAATTTTCACAAAGTATTGGACTCCTAGATAATTGTATTATATACTATAAATGATTGTTCGCATATTCACAATTATGCTTACGTAAATAAGGATTGCAACATATTTATGATTGAAGGGGTGGAAATCATGGCAAATAAGAATATAGTGATCGTTGGTGCCGGATATGCCGGTGTCCATGCCGCTAAAAAACTTGCCAGAAAATATAAGAAAGATGATTCAGTATCAATTACGTTGATTGATCGTCATTCATACCATACGATGATGACCGAGTTGCATGAAGTCGCCGCAGCACGTGTGGAGCCTCATGCCATTCAGTTTGATTTAGGTCGTCTATTTAATCGTACAAAAGTAAATTTAGTCACTGATAATGTGACGAAAGTAGACTATGAAGAAAAACGTGTTATTGGAGAAAATGGCTCATATGAGTTTGACTATCTCATACTAGGAATCGGTGCTGAGCCAAATGACTATGGAATCCCTGGCGTAAAAGAGAATGGTTTTACGCTATGGTCATGGGAAGATGCTGTAAAGTTACGTGAGCATATTGAAAAGACAGTTCAACAAGCAGCGATTACCCATGATAAAGAAAAACGTAAAGCCATGCTTACTTTTGTCGTTTGCGGAGCAGGTTTTACAGGCGTAGAAATGGTAGGAGAATTATTCGAATGGAAGGATCGTTTAGCTAAGGATAACAAGATTGATCCGGATGAAATTTCGATTTATATTATCGAAGCAGCGCCAACGATTTTAAATATGCTTGAAAGAAAAGATGCTGATAAAGCAGAGGCGTATTTAAAGAAAAATGATGTTATCGTTATGAAAGATACGCCACTCGTTGAAGTAAAAGAAGATGCAATTGTTCTAAAGTCTGGGGTTGAAATTCCAACTCATACATTAATTTGGACAGCTGGTGTCCAAGGAAATTCAGATGCAAAACAATTTGGTATGAAAGAAGGCAGACTTGGTAGAATAGAAGTTAATGAGTTTATGGAAGCAAAAGGGTTGGAAAATGTTTATGTAGTTGGAGATTTAGCCTATTTTGAAGAAGAACCCGAAAAACCAACACCACAAATCGTTCAAGCTGCAGAACAAACAGCGGATACTGCTGTTACAAGTATTATTGCCGAAATAAGTGGCGGTGAAAAGAAACCATATAAAGGAAAATATGATGGATTTATGGTTTCAATTGGTGCGAGATACGGTGTAGCCAATGTAATGGGGATTAGTCTTTCAGGATGGTTCTCAAACTTCGTTAAACATATGATTAATTTAGTGTATTTATTTGGTCTTAGAAGCGGATATTATATGGTAGAGTATTTAAAGCATGAATTCTTCCATGCGAAAGACAAACGTAATATCTTTAGAGATATGCCTTCACGCTATGGTAATGTTCTTTGGAGTGTACCATTACGAATATTTTTAGCTGGATTTTGGTTGCTAGAAGCCTTCCAAAAAATCTGGGGTGCAGAAACTTGGGAAAAAGCAACAGAAAGTTTCTCATCTTTATCATTGTTGTTTAAGGGACTTGGTGAAGATTCATGGTTTAAGAGTTCAAGTGTAAACATGCCGTTTGATTGGTTACAAACAGATACAAGTGCAGCTACAAGTGCAGCAAGTGAAACAGCTACTGAGTGGGCAACACCGATCTTAAGTAAAATGCCAGGTTGGTTTGAGTGGTTAATGCAAATCATGGTACCTACTCCTGAAGTAGCAGTCTTCATGCAACGAATGATGGTTTGTATTGAACTTCTAATCGGTTTAGCGCTATTATTTGGTCTATTTACTTGGTTATCTAGTTTTATTAGCTTTGGAAGTTTAATGATCTTTATGTTCACTGCGATGTTAGGCTGGGATAAAGCTTGGGCAATCGTTGCCTCAATTGCTTTAATGAATGGTGCTGGTAGAACATTAGGTCTTGACTATTGGGTTATTCCTTACTTACAAAGAAAACTTGGTAACTGGTGGTATGGAAAAGAACGAGCTATTTACAATGACTTAAAATAATTACTAGTTATCAAAAGGGTGGGAGAGACTATGAAAGAGTATGTTAAAATGATTCGTCCATGGGATGTTATCATGATGATAATACTCGTTCTAGTCTCTCTTTTTCCTGTGATCGTGTTTAGTTATTACCAAAGTGGAACGATAACAGAAGATACAACATTTATTGCAGTTATTTCCCAAGATAATCAAATTATTGATGAAATTACATTAACTGGTCATGTTGGCCATGAAGTTTTTGACATTCAAATTGATGAACATGAAATAAACACCATTGAAATTAAAGATGAAGCAATTCGAATTCAAGGGGCGACCTGTTCAGATCAAGTATGTGTGCGAACAGGATTCATTTCCCAACCTGGGGAAACGATCATCTGTCTACCCCACAAATTAGTCATTGAAATTAAAACAAGTAATGGTGAAAGTGAAGAGATGATAATAAGTTCTTAAGTAGGAAAGGTAGGGATGGGGGATCATGACCAATAATCAGCGTTTAGTCTATATAGCATTGCTAGCTGCTCAAGCAGTGATTATTAGTTTAGTCGAGCGGGCGATTCCCTTTCCTTTTGCCATCGCACCAGGTGCCAAATTAGGGTTGGCGAATGTGATCACTTGTGTCGCTTTATACACTTTATCTACGAAAGATGCTAGTAAAGTTGTTGCGACAAGACTTATCCTTGCCACTTTATTAGGGGGAACGATTTCGACTTTTATGTATAGTGCTTCAGGCGCTATCTTGAGTTTCCTTGGTATGTGGGGTGTGAAAAAATTAGGTCCGAACAAAGTGAGTATTATCGGTGTAAGTACAACTGGCGCCGTACTTCACAATGTGGGTCAATTATTTGTGGCTAGTTTAATCGCCAAAACGTGGACAGTGTTCCTCTATTTGCCAGTCCTATCATTTATCGGCATCTTGTCTGGTATTGCTATTGGCATTTCAGCCCATTACTTATTGGAACATGTTGAAAAACTTCAATACTACAAATATTTGCGCGAAGCAAAAATTAATTATTCAATGAAGTAAATATTATCATAAGAAAAAGGCCTTTCAAGTAAGAAAAGGCCTTTTATTATTTAGTCAAATAATCGTGTGAAGTTAATCCGTTTATGAATAAAGTAAATAATCGGTATTCCGATCGCCATAACGACAAACTCGCCAATTGCTGTTGTCAGCCAAGTAATCCAGAAGGGGAATTCTAATGCTAATGTAAGCATAAATGCAACGATGTACATATTAAAGGTGAAAACTAATGTATTAATGGCCATTAACCATAATTTATTATGCACATAGCGTCCGATCCACATCGTAATTAGCAATGAAATAATTGATTGAGATAATCCGAGTATTTCATAAGCCCCTAATGTAGACATGAATAAATTGGCTAAAAATACACCAACAATAATGCCCCAAAAATATTTACGGTTAAACACGATTAAATGATTAAAGATTTCAGAAACTCGAAATTGAATGTTGGTAAAACCAAACGGGGCAATCGTTGCTGTAACAGCAATATAAAGCGCAGCTAATAAACCATTGATGGCTATCACTTTAATATTAAGTTTTTTCATTTTTTACTCTCCCTTAGTATTTTTTACGTGGGATGGTTTCGAACCACGGTGATCAAGTCACAATGAGCTAGTATAAAGAATATTGGTCAATCTGTCAAATATACCTTCTTGATGAATTCTTTCAAAAAGACAGCTGTATAGCCTAGCTTCGTCAACTATGGGCATTGTTTGTCATATTCATGACTTTTACTTTAATCAAACGATTGTTTGAAGAAATTTCGCTACTTTATTTGATAATCAGATAGGGAAGATTGATGAGTACTAACTGTTTTATCTGAAGGATAGGGTAAGTAATCTTTATGCTTAACAACAAAGAAAATGATTACAAATTACACCAAGCAAAAAGTATCCACCTTTTATGCTTAACAACACTTGGTCCCGATAACAAGTTAGCCCTTCGTTGAATAGTATGTAAGGATATGAATGCAATGGGGGCGAAAATATGGAAATTCATGTTATCAGAACCAATGATACATTATGGAATATCGCAAGACAGTATGGTGCTGATATAGAGCAAATTATCTTGTTAAATGACCTACAAGATCCTAATACATTAGTCGTAGGGCAGGCTATCGTTATTCCTGACCCACTTCGCGAGTATGTTGTTAAACCTGGGGATGTACTTTGGCAAATTGCTGCTAGATATTCGGTATCAGTACAAGATTTGAGTGCATACAACCAAATTACCAATCCGTCGTTAATTTTTCCTGGTCAATTACTGTTTATGCCATACGTGTTGTATCCTGTTCAACAAGGGGATAATTTATGGTCGATTGCTCAACGCTATGGGGTTACAATTCAAGAAATTGCCCAAATGAATCAGTTAACGAACGTTTCTTTTATTTATATTGGCCAACTATTGAGAATTCCAAACAGAGCCAAACCATCAACAGAAGTAAATGCCTACACAACCGAAATCGATGAAGCAGGTCGTTTAGAAGTATTGCAATTAGGCAGGTATTTTACTTACTTATCTCCGTTTATGTATAGTATGCGCGAAGATGGCACAATCACGGATCTACAAGATGAGGGACTCATTGAGGCAGCACAATTGAATGAAGTGTTACCATTATTGGTGTTAACAAATTTTAGAAATAGTGAATTCGATTCAGATCTGGCAGCCAGTGTGCTTAGAAATCCAGAAGTTCAAGAAACATTGATTACAAATCTATTAGCAGAGATGAAAACAAAAGGCTACTCGGGATTAAATATTGACTTTGAATATATCTATCCTGAAGATCGGGAAAATTATAATAATTTTCTTCGTCGGGTAGTTCAACGGCTGCATCCTGAGGGATTTTCTGTTTCGACAGCAGTCGCACCGAAAGAAAGGGCAGATCAAGAAGGATTGCTATATGAAGCCCACGATTATCGAGCCCATGGTGAGATTGTTGACTTTGTTGTGCTGATGACTTATGAATGGGGCTGGGCAGGTGGCAGACCATGGGCAATAGCACCAATTAATAAAGTTCGTGATGTGTTAGATTATGCCGTCACTGAGATCCCCCCTGAAAAAATCTTAATGGGTGTACCACTATATGGAAGAGATTGGCGCATACCTTGGGAAGAAGGCACCTTTGCGCGAACAGTTAGTCCTAAGGAGGCGGTCGATTTAGCAGCTAGATATGGAGTAGCGATTCAATACGATGAAACTTACCAATCACCATTCTTTCAATACACAGATGAGAATGGTCAAAGGCATGAAGTCTGGTTTGAAGATGCTAGGAGCATGCAAGTAAAATATGATACGGTTAAACAATATGGTCTTAGAGGAATAAGCTATTGGGTGTTAGGCAACCCATTTCCTCAAAACTGGCCCGTTTTACAAAACAATTTTTTTATTAGCAAAATCACTAATGAATAATTTATTAACGAGCTATCGAATGATTGACATTCGGTAGTTTTTTTGTTGTCTTTCTTAATAAGATACTTTAATTAGCCATTGATCATGTGTTATGATAAAGACAAATTGGGGGCCGTGAAAGATGGAAATGATGCAAGAATATTTTTATTCAGATGACTTTAAATATCTTTTAATTGCGATTGGGATATTTTTATTGTTTTTAGTACTGAGAAAATTCTTTACAACTTACATATATAAATTATTGTTAAGGATTTTTAAAAAAACACCCACTGTGCTATTTACTCAAGTATTAGAAGCTTATGAAAAACCTGTTCAATGGTTATTTATCGTTATCGGTACATATGTTGCGATGGGTTATTTCCCCTATCTCGATCAAAGTAATGCGTTATTTGTCAAGTTGATTCAATCATCAATCATCGTGTTAATTAGCTGGGGACTGTTTAACTTAAGCTCTGCCACTTCGATCTTTTTTGAAAACTTGAAAAAACGCATGAATTTTGCACTAGACGATATTTTAATCCCGTTTATTTCTAAAGCTATCCGAGCCATTATTGTGGCTATTAGTCTTACCATTATTTTAGAGATTTTTGAATACAGTATTAGTGGATTTGTTGCTGGTTTAGGTCTTGGTGGTTTAGCGTTTGCTCTAGCAGCCCAAGATGCACTGTCGAACTTATTTGGTGGGTTTGTCATCTTGACAGAGAGACCATTTACAATCGGTGATTGGATCCTAACGCCGAGTGTGGAAGGAACGGTAATAGATATTACTTTTAGAAGCACTAAAATTAGGACGTTTGCCCAAGCCGAGGTCACCGTACCAAATTCTACATTAGCCAATGAACCGATCACCAATTGGAGCCGGATGGGTAAAAGAAGGGTCTACACGAAATTACGTCTATCCTATGATACTCCGATTGAAAAACTTAAGACAGTCGTACGGAAAATCAATGATTTACTGAGGAATCATCCAGACATCCATCAGGAAACACTTTTTGTAACCTTTAATGAATATGCAGAAGATGGATCAGAAATCATGCTCTATTATTTCACGATCACGACGGTTTGGGGTGAATATTTAGCCGTTAGGGAGGAAATTAACTTTAAAATTATGCAAATTCTCGAAGATGAAGGAGTTTCCATTGCGATCCCAAGTCGACGTTTGTATACGCACCAGGAAACAGATGGGCTGATAAATCAACAACAAGTGGAGAAAGAATAAGCAATGATATCAGCTAGTGATTACATTCCTAGCTGATATTTTTTAATTACTGTTCAGTAATGAGTCTGTATAGTAATTCGATAAAGTTCTGTATGTCTTCTTTTGTTAATGGTTTTGGTCCTCTTGTTCGTTGACCACTTTTTCTTTTTTGGGCATTTATGTAGCGTGTTTGTAATAAATGATTGATGTTTTCTTCGGTATACATAAATCCTTTGTGATGGATAACGAGGCATTTTTTCGCTAACAGAAGTGAAGCAAGCCCATAATCTTGCGTGACCACAAGATCACCTTGTTTGGATAATTGTAAAATACGATAGTCCGTTGCATCAGCACCTTGGTCAACATAAATTGTCTCTACTTCTGGTGGATAAGCCTCATTCGAATAATGGGCAAAGCTTTGAACCATAACAACAGGAATATTGGCTTGCCTAGCAACAGTGATAATCTCTTGTTTGACCGGACAAGCATCAGCGTCAACATAAATTTTCATGATATTCTCCTTACTCTTAACCATCTATCGTGATCATAAAGTGAAGGAATCCAGTTGTCAACTGAGGATTAAGATCCGAAGAGTCATTTATATCTTGCTAAAAGAGGAATAACATAAGCAATCATGGTGATAATTTGATATACTACTTATCATAATGTATTGATTCGTTAGGGAGGAAATATTTTGGAAAATAATAAAAGGTTGCATAAAGAAGCGATGGACATGCTCAAGAAAACGAGTAGAACCTTTTATATCCCGATCACCATGCTTGGAACAACTTTGAAAAAAACAGTTGGTGCTGCCTATTTATGTATGCGGGCAATCGATGAAATAGAGGACCATGTTACCTTGGATGCAGAGACAAAAGTATATTTGCTTCGTTCCACGAGTGATCTGTTGATTGATGATTTTAATGAAGATGATTATCAACAATTGGTTCAGCCATATGAATCTGTATTACCTGAAGTTACGTTAAGATTAGGCGATTGGCTTCAATTTTGTCCATCTGAGATCGTAAATAAGGTAAAAGAGGCAACGAGTACAATGGCTCAAGGTATGGCAAAATGGGTTGAAAAAGATTGGGATATCCAAACAAAAGACGATCTAGATGACTATACGTATTATGTGGCGGGATTAGTCGGCGTCATGCTTTCAGATATTTGGAAATGGCATGATAATCTAGATACAGATTATGACTTAGCGATTGGTTATGGTAGAGGCTTGCAAGCAGTGAATGTCCTTCGTAATGAAGATGAGGACTATGAAGAACGGGGCGTCAGATTTTTCCCAACTGGCTGGAACCGCGATGACATGTTTGCTTATGCAGAAGAAAACCTTGCTTTAGCAGATGAATATATGAAGGATATTACAGAGCGCCGTATCAGTTTGTTTTGTAAAATACCCCTTGCACTAGCTAAGAAAACTTTAGCAGCACTGAAAAGCGGTAAAGAAAAAATGACGAGAGAAGAAGTTCACCAAGTTGTAGATCAAATAACGAAAGAATAGCAAATAGGCTGTTATAGGAACAGCCTATTTTTTATTGAAAAATACTCTTTTAGGCATCGTCAATGATTGAGTTTTTTATCCCTGAATATAATGAAATAAGCAAACCCTTTCCCACGCACATTGCGAAAAAATTACTTCTCATGGAAAGTAACAGTCATGAAAAAAAGCAAATCGCGTTCATAAAATATGACTCCTCCTGATGTTATTCCTGAGAAGGAGTCATGTGTCTAGATGATTAGCTGGTTAAAAGCATTGGAATGATTGGATTCGGTTCAAATCAATGCCGAAATAAACCCATCTAAATCCTGACCATCTAAAACCCGCAACCGAGTTTCTACCAACAAAAGTCGGATAAAACCAAAATGCATCTCTTGCTAACCAAATATACGTAAATCGGAACAAGCAACCCCTAATCGCTCCTGGATCTATGGCAAAGGTTTGGAATTGGGGTTGAGTTGGTGTAAAAGATGGTGGTGGCGTTTGTGGTGCCCCAGCCGTTTGCCCCCCAGGAAAACTAGGGCTAGGTCCACCCGGTCCTTGCCCAGGGAACGGTCCTTGGGGTCCAGGGAATAATCCTGGTAGTAGCCAGTTAAAAAACTGTGACCCAAATGGCTGATTCTGCCTTGTCTCATCATCAGGTGAATATTGGTTATACATGTTACATCCTCCTTAGCAATAAAAAATACCTCTCCTCCTTAATATATGGGTAGCGAAGTTTAGTGGTACTGCCTTTTCTATTTTTAGTGCATAAATACGCTGGAATTAATTACAATAAAGGTAACGATATGTAAGGAGGAAAAGAAATGCCTCAACTTGAAGAACTCCATGAAGTAGAAGAATTGTCAGCAGTCGTTGAAAACTCAAAAGAAAAACCAGTATTTATTTTTAAACGGAGCATGACCTGCCCTATTAGTGCTGAGGCTTTTAGTCAGTTTCAAACATTTACCGAACAGACGAACGCAGAAATTGCACCCTATGTTGTTAAAGTTCGGGAAACGCGAGAAGTATCTAATAAAATTGCTGAGATGACACATATTGAACATCAATCACCACAGGTCTTAATGATGATCGATGAAGAGGTTCTCTGGCATACATCCCATAGTGATATTACCGTTGATAGCCTAGAAGATGCATTAAAACAATATGGTTCCATGTAAAAAAATGTACTTATCAAAATGGGAGATTGAGATTTGATAAGTACATTTTTTGTTTACTTGTTTTATTATTATAGGCGTTAGTATGCGTGATCTTATTAACTTTGGTGAATCTAATGTGAGTGCACAGGGGTGGTTTTGATATGTTCATCAACATTGGAGCGTTTAAATTTAACGAACTCGGTTAAATAGTTGTTGTTCCTTCACATTAGGTTGTTTAAATTTAACGAACTCGGTTAAATAGTTGTTGTTCCTTCACATTAGGTTGTTTAAATTTAACGAACTCAGTTAAATAGTTGTTGTTCGTCCACATTAGAGCGTTTAAAATTAACGAACTCGATTAAATTATGTAGTTCGTTAACATTGGAACGTTTAAAATGAACAAACGAGCTTTATTTGTTGCCGTCGTCAATAATTAGCGTATCTAATAGCAAACAAGTTTAATATATTGTAATTCACTTACATTGTCATGTTTAAATGATGCCGACTAGATAATTGCTACATAGTTTATCAGTATTTTGTGTTAAAAATGCACTGGAAATTTCCTAGTTTTAAAAGTTTATTTTTATATATTGGTAACTTCAACTTCGATATTGCTTGCTTCTGTTATAGCTGAGATAACAGCCACACCGTCAGCTCCTGCGGCTATCACGCTTGCTGCATTGTCGGTATTGATACCACCGATGCCAACGAGCGGAAGCTGTGGATGTTTGTTTCGTAATTGCTTAATCCATTTCAATCCCACCGGTTTTTTCGCATCTACTTTTGTTGTCGTTTTGAAAATTGGACCAGCACCGATATAATCAATCAATGAAATAGGGCTTTGATTAAGTTCATCAGTATTTGATATTGACAGCCCGACGATTTTATTGGGTAAGAGTTCACGGATAACTGCCACCGATAGGTCATCTTGTCCGACATGAATTCCATCTGCATGAAGCGGCTCTACTAAGTCTAGATCATCGTTGACGATAAATAAAATATCATACTTGGCACATATGTCTCTTAGTCTCAGTCCTAGTTCTAGCTTTGCGTCACCTACTAGTGAACCAGGTCCCTTTTCACGAAATTGGAAGGCAGTTATGCCTGCTTTGGCGGCTTCAGTTAAAATTTCGATAGGGTCTTGTCGGCAATTTTGACTGCCCATAATGAAATATTTTCGTAATTTACTTCGTAGGTTCATCAGCTATTTCTTCCTTTCTAATGTTTCAAAATCATAGGAAAGCGCATCGAGAAAATGGGGTAAAAATGTTCCCGGTCCAGAGACGTTCGGATGTGTAGCAGCATATTCAGCAGCTAATCCAAAAAAATTCACGGCTGTAAATGCTTGCTTTTCAATCGGATCATCGGTTGTTAAACAGGCTGTTAAGATGGAACCAAGTAAACAACCAGCCCCGGTAATTTTGGTTAAATAAATGTGACCTGATTGATTTTTAATGACTTGTTGATCTTTTGTACATATAACGTCCGTTTGTCCAGTGACGACAGCCGTTGTTTGGAATTTTTCACTCACTTTTCGCGCAATTTTTTCTGTATTGCCGTCATCTATTGATTCAACACCCTTTGTTTGCCAAGGGATATCAACGAGATGGGCGAGCTCACCAGCATTTCCTTTGATGAGGGTAACTTTTACATTTGTTAAAATATCTTCGACAGCGGATCGTCGATATGGTGTGGCTGCTACACCAACTGGATCAAGCACAACAGGAATCCCAACCTCATTAGCCGTTTTCCCAGCTTTGATCATCGCTGGAAGATCATGTTTTACTAAGGTCCCAATATTGATCAGGACACCATCGGCCATTCTGGCAATTTCGTGAACTTCCTCCTGAGCTTTAGCCATGATAGGAGAACCACCAAACGCGAGTAGGCCATTGGCGGAAAAATTCATGACGACCTGATTAGTTAAATGATGAATCAGTGGGTTCTTACGCCGAACGTCAACCAATAAGTCTTCTTTCATGCTATACCTCCTCGATTCTTGGTGCCCAGTGATTTGTTGGGCCATGACCACTACCAATATTAAGAGAATGTTTAATGGCCAGTGTGACATATTTTTTTGCTTTTTCGACGGCTATGCGTAAGGGAAGGCCTTGGCTTAAGTAGGCAGTAATCGCTGCTGATAATGTACAGCCAGTTCCGTGGGTGTTTTTTGTATATATTCGTTCGCTAGAAAATGCGTGTGTTTGCTTCCCATCGTAAAAATAATCAATGGCATCGCCTGCTAAATGCCCACCTTTAACAATGGCTGTTTGTGCCCCTAATTGATCAACGATATAAACAGCTGCTTCTTTCATATCCCCTTCTGTTTCAATTTTCTCCCCCGTTAGGACTTCAGCTTCTGGTATGTTTGGAGTTACAATCGTTGCTCGTGGCAATAGTTGTTTTTTTAAAAAATCCCGTGCATCGTCAGCAATTAGTGGATCACCACTTGTAGCAACCATTACAGGGTCCATGACATAAGCAGCATTTAATTCGGTCATTTTGTTGAGTATCACTTTCATCATGTCAATATTGGCAATCATTCCAGTTTTAAAAGCATGGACAGGAACATCGGAAATTACTGAGGTTAATTGTTGTTCAATCATTTCTAAAGGGAGATGATGCACGGCTTGAACTCCGGTCGTGTTTTGGGCAACGACAGAAGTAATGACAGACATACCATAACTTTTTAACTCTTGAAATGTTTTTAAGTCAGCTTGAATGCCTGCCCCACCAGTCGGATCAGTACCAGCAATCGTCAGTGCACAAGGAATATGTTTCATTTGTTTCGCCTCCAATGATTAATTTGATAAGCAAAAAGTGATATAAAATGAAAAGTCAGATCCCTAATGAGGACCTGACTTTAAACGATAGAAAATAGACATGGAATGACTACTTCCCTTCGCTGGCATTATCCAGATCAGGTCATTAAGGGTCGGAAAATGCATTTTCCTCTCAGCCTATATAGAGCACCCCTAGTAGTTTAATAGTTTCCTATATTTAGTTATCTTCACTATAGCAGACGATTAGAAGCATGATATATTAGGATAGGACTAATGATCAAATTTTGACTGTATAATTTGTTTATTTATTTAAAAATATGAATCAGAAAACTTTTTAGTCCGGCTTTACACGTAAGAGTTGCTCACTTTTCACACGTAAAACAATTATATAAGCAATCGCTGCTCCAAAAAAACTACTTACTAAAAAGGAAGGAATATAAAACAATATGCCTACAGAACTACCCATGACAATGTTAGCAATTGGTGCAGATAGTAATGAACCAAAGATGCCCGTTCCGACGACTTCGCCAATCGCTGCCCAGATTTTTTTTCCAAGTTTTTTATAAAGATAACCTGCTAGAAAAGCACCGACCATTCCCCCGGGAAAAGCTAAAATCGTACCTAGTCCTAACATGTTTCGGAGCAATCCGATGAGGAAAGCGACAATCACAGCTGGTCCAGGGCCAAGAATGACAGCTGTAATGACATTGACAGCATGTTGGACAGGATACGCTTTGGCGACGCCTGCGGGAAACCAAAGAATGTGTGAACCTAGTGTACCAATTGCAACGAGTACAGCCATTGTTGTTAATAAACGTGTTCGATTCATCATAACCTCCTTTCATAGGGATGGATAGAGGATCATTTGCTGCTAACAAAGGGATTCTTTTCGCATGCAAAAAAGCCAGGCCTATAACGTAAGACCTGACTTAAATAAGCTCGTTGAAAAATAGATCAGACTATCTATCAGTCTAACTACTTCCCTCCGCTGGTATGATCCAGATCAGGTCAATAAGAGTTGGAAACAATGTTCCTCTCAGCCCATTTACATGGACACCCCTAGTAGTATTAGAATTATTCAATTTTTCTAGACAATTCAAGGGTAACAAATAAATTAACATATGTCACGTGTTTTTTAAGAATGGTAAAAAGTATCCTGATGTTTAATTGTCTTTTACAATATGAAAAGCTATGATGATCTTGTCAAAGGTAATTGTGAGGGAGGATGGAACATGGCGTATGAACATAGTACATTAGACCAGCAAATATTAGATTGGATAAAAAATCAGGTAGATCCACAGGCTACGATTACATCGATACGGCGCTTGAAAGGAAGCACATCCTCATCTTTATATCAGATTCAGTTACATACAGGCAATGGGTTACAGGATGTTGTTTTACGTAAATTAGATAATTTGAAATGGTTACAGGAAGAACCTGATTTAGCGCTTCATGAAGCAGCGGGCTTGACATATGCTGAGCGAGTCGATGTGATTACACCCCAATTGCTTGCCTATGATGCTAAAGGGGATATTTGTGGGGTACCGCTCGTGTTAATGAGTATGTTAGCAGGAAATGTACAGTTGAAGCCAGACAATATGCAAAAGTGGTTGGATGAGTTAGCTAAAACACTTGCAAACATTCATCAACTGGATGGTGAGGGTTTTAATTGGAATTATTACATGTATCAAGATTTAACGACCTTTACAGTTCCATTGTGGACTTCTAACCCAAATGTGTGGGCTCGAATCATTACTTATGCTAAATTATCACCACCAGCCTATCAATCTTGCTTTATTCACCGTGATTATCACCCGACCAATGTACTTTTTAACGGTGAAGTTGTTAGTGGTGTCGTTGATTGGATCAATGCTTGCCGTGGACCTGCCGGGGTTGATGTGGGACACTGTCGATTAAATTTAGCTTTATTGTATGACGTTAATGTAGCCGATCAATTTTTATTTGCTTATCAACATCATGCACCAGAAGTGTTTGTTTACGATGTATACTGGGACATTATTTCTGTCATTGACTTTGTTTTTGGACCACCAACCGTTTATCCAGGTTGGGAGGCTTTTGGTGTGACCGGATTAACAAACGAAATGATGGAACAGCGAATGGATGCCTATGTTCAGAGTCTCGCTAAACGGTTGTATAATTCCCAGTGACAACTCTGGTAACATGATCTATCATTCTTTCTTTTTACCGACTAAAATTTCCACGTGTACGGTTATCTCGGTAACTCGACTGTCTAAAAATTGATTGATTTTGTCGTTTGAAGCGTGCCAAGTCAACGGTGTCATCTTCAATAATGATTTGAGTAATGATTGGTTTAATTGAATTTGATACGTCAATGTTTGGTGCTTGATTACTTGGAAATTTACATTAAAGCCGCTTACGACACCTTTATTACTATAATCTTGCTGTTTTCGATTCTGATAAAAGAATTGTCTTAATTCTTGTAAGTAATTTTTGCCGGGAATAACCTTGATTATTAGGCCATCATCTCCTAACAAACGTGTAAATTCTTGATAATTTGCAGGTGACAAAATATTTAAGATAACTTGAAAACTTTTGTCAGTAAACGGGCTGTTGGCAATATCTGCGACTAGCCAACTCAATGAATCATAATGTTTGGCGGCTTCAATTATACCAGCTTTGGAAATATCTAATCCGAAGCCGATCGTTTTCTGACCATATTTTTCACGTAATAACTTTGAAATATTATATAGATGAGAGCCTTCGCCAGTACCCATATCAATCATTGTTAAGTCTGTATTTACATTCAATTGTTTATCAATTATCATCGCAATTTCGTTCGTTAACGGAGTAAATAGCTCACTGTTCGTAATGACATTCCGTCTTGATACAAATAATTCTTTGTCATACTGTGACGGAATAGAACGTGTCATCAAATGAATATATCCTTGACGAGCAAAATCAAAGGTATGGTTTCGCTGGCAGACGAGACTCTTCTCGGCAATAACTTGCATCTGTGCTTGACAGATGGGGCACTTCAAAAGTTGTTCAAATCGGCTGAATCGCAAAGCACTGCGAGTTAGTTTGCTTAATCTTTGAGTCACGTTTATCACCTTATTCTAATATTTCTCCTTCAAGGGTAACAAATTCAAATCCTTGTTCCCGGAGCAAGGGAATAGCTTTCTTCACACCTTCTGCGGTTCCACTTTGGGGTTGGTTCATATGTAACAACGCAATTGATCCAGGCTTCGCTTGTAGCAAGGCATTTTTGACTTGCTCACTTGTATAAGTTGCACCAGCGTCCCCTAGGATATCATAGTTAACGACTTCATACCCGAGAGATTGGACAATTTTTACCGCCACTTCATCATAATAAGCAGTACCTGATCTAAATAAGGTCATCTTCTTACCGACTAATGCTTGAACTGTCTCGTGATTTTGCATCACTTCTTCATACACTTCTTCAGGTGAAGTTGTTGCTTGAATCCCCCAAGCTTCACCACCATTTACTGATAAAGGCAAGTGTTCAGTACCATGATTTTCAATTTGAAAGTTTGGGTGATTGGCTAATTCAAGAAAGATCTCTTGATTTGCCATGATCCATCGTTGATTGATAAACAGAGTCGCTGGAATATTTTCTTCGATTAAAAATGAGATCAATTCTTCATCATACCCACTGCCATAATCTCCGCCACAGGCATCGAAGGTTAAAGCAATCTTTTTATTATCAGTTTTAATCCTAGTTTTTACCCCAGTAACTTGTTCACCCCATTCTTGTGGTTCTAGTGTCTTAAAAGGTGTCATCACAATAGTTGGAGTTGTGAATCTTTCCCATTCACTCGTTTTCGCATCGATATATGTTTCTTTGTTCGGGGCATGATTGCTCTCTAGCGGTAATGTATCCTGACAACCCTGTAATATACTCATAAATAGTAAAAGGCTAAGAAAAAAGCTTGTTTTTTTCAACGCTAAAACCTCTCATTCAAAAAATCTTATCACCATAAGGTCCAAGGAAATTTTTTCGGAGGGTTGGCTTGAAAAGATAACCACTCTTTAGATGTCGTATGAGGGAATGCTAATGTATGGGCCCATAACGCGATTTGTTCACCGGGTTGATTTACTTTTACGCCGTATTTTTGGTCACCAAATAAAGGATGACCGATTGTCGCTAATTGTACACGTATTTGATGGGAACGACCGGTATGTAATTGTACAGCCAGCAGGCTAAGTTGTTCTTGCTGATTATGGTCTAATACTTCATAGGTTAACACCGCTTTTTTTCCTTGGCGGTGGTTCTTAGCTACAGGATAAACTTTATTTTTCTTCCGATCTTTATACAAATAGTGAACAAGCTTGCCATTTGATTGCTTGGGAATTCCCCGTACAACAGCTAAATAAGTTCGTTGAAAATCATTTCTGCGGATAGCGTCTGATAAGCGGGAAGCGGCTTTTGAGGTCTTCGCGAATACAATGACACCTCCGACTGGTCGATCTAACCGGTGAACGAGTCCGAGAAAAACATTACCTGGCTTGTGATCTCGTTTTTTAATATATTCTTTCAACAGATTGAGTAAATCTTTATCACCTGAACGATCTTGTTGTACAGGAACGTTTACCGGTTTTTCAATAACGAGTAAATGATTATCTTCGTAAATAATTGGAACTTCCATCGGAACCTATCAGTCCTTATCGTAATATGATGTATGTTCATTATAAGGGAAGAAAAATAGAGAATAAAGTAATGCTTGTTGAAAGAACATTCAAAGATACATTTGAATATAATGTTTGACATTGATATAAAGCCATTTTATACTATATTCAAACACTCAAATGAACGTTTGAATGAGGTGACCACCTTGGCTAAAAATGAACAGCAAGCATTATTTTGTCATGATAAAGAGAATGTCAAACGGATCAAACCAAAAATGAAAGATGTAGAAGATGTTGAACAAATTTTCAAGGCCTTAGCTGATCCAACTCGATTAAAAATTACCTATGCACTTACGTTAGCAAAGGAATTATGTGTCCATGATGTCGCCAATATTATTGGTTCAACGACAGCAACTGCTTCTCATCATTTGCGGTTGCTAAAACATATGAAATTGGCGAAGGATCGAAAAGAAGGGAAATTGGTGTTTTATTCCCTAGATGATGATCATGTTCGCCAACTTGTTTATATTGCCATGATTCATGCCAAAGAGGGTGAAACCAATGAGTCATAAACAGACGGTTTATCGATTGCAAGGATTGAGTTGCACCAATTGTGCAGCCAAATTCGAACAAAATATTAGAAATATTGAATCTGTTCAAGATGTACAATTGAATTTTGGGGCAGCAAAAGTAACGGTAATCGGCGAGGTAACCCGTGAAGAAATTGAAGCAGCGGGTGCTTTTGATCAAATTAAAGTATTCCCTGAAGATGAGCCTCCGATACGAGAGAAAAAGCAATCATTTTTTCAAATAAAATACAATATTTTAATTCTTATCGCAGTTGCTTTCATAATCCTAGGCTATGCCTTGTCCTTTACAATGGGCTCCAAACACTTGATAACGATTCTATCATTTATCATCGCAATAATGATTGGCGGATATGATTTATTTAAAGTTGGCCTCAAAAATTTATCCCGTTTAGAATTTGATATGAAAACATTGATGACAATTGCTGTAATTGGCGCTACCATTATTGGTGAATGGGCTGAAGCCGCTGTCGTGGTGTTTTTATTTGCTATTAGTGAAGCGCTAGAAGGGTATTCAATTGATAAGGCACGTCAATCAATTCATTCTTTAATGGAACTTGCTCCAGAGCGAGCGCAGGTGAGACGGAATGGGCATGTCAGCGAACTTCCTGTTGAAGATATCTTGATTGGCGATATTATGCTTATTAAACCTGGTGAAAAAATTGCTATGGATGGTGAAGTGATTAAAGGGGAATCATCCATTAACCAGGCAGCCATTACCGGTGAGTCAATTCCTGTGCATAAAACAGTCGGTGATGAAGTTTTTGCTGGAACGATAAATGAAGAAGGATTTTTAGAAGTTCGGGTAACTAAATTAGTAGGTGATACGACCATCGCTAAAATCATTCATTTAGTTGAAGAAGCCCAGGCTGAAAAGGCCCCTTCCCAACAATTTGTTGATAAGTTTGCGAAATATTACACACCAGCGATTATGGTGATTGCTTTGCTTGTTGCTGTTATTCCGCCACTTTTCTTTGTTGGGTCGTGGTCAGAATGGATCTACCTTGGTTTAGCTGTTCTTGTTGTCGGTTGTCCCTGTGCGCTTGTCATTTCTACACCAGTTGCGATTGTAACCGCCATTGGTCATGCGGCGCGACGGGGTGTGTTAATTAAAGGTGGCATTCATTTAGAAGAAGCTGGTAAGCTCCAAGCAATCGCCTTTGATAAGACAGGTACACTCACGGAAGGAAAACCACAAGTAACCGATGTATTATCTGTATCTAACTTAACAAAAGAAAGAATTCTTGGAATTGCTAGAGCGATTGAGGTGTATTCCCAACATCCCCTTGCATCAGCGATTATTCATGAAGCCGATAAAGTTGGTGTTCCATCTTTAGAGGCAAATGATTTTCAGTCTATTACAGGTAAAGGGGCTGTAGCAGTTATCGAGGACGAAAAATACTATATTGGTAATTTGCGTTTATTTTCTGAGCAAATGGAAATTACGAAACAAATAACTGCTAAGATCAAACAATTTGAAGAAGAAGGAAAAACTGTCATCCTCCTCGGTACAAAGACGGAGATACTCGGGATCTTTGCTGCCGCTGATCAAGTGCGTAAAAATAGTGGTACGATCATGAAAAAATTAGCTAAGTATGGTATCCGTAGAACTGTTTTATTAACAGGTGATAATCAAGCAACTGGTCATGCAATTGGGCAGCAACTTCATATAGATGAAATAAGAGCGGAATTGTTACCAGAGGACAAATTAACAGCCATAAAATCGTTACAGCAAACATATGGATATGTAGGGATGGTTGGTGACGGGATAAATGATGCTCCTGCACTGGCAACGGCTTCCGTAGGTATTGCCATGGGTGGCGTAGGTACAGATACAGCCTTAGAAACAGCAGATATCGCTTTAATGGCTGATGATTTAGAACAACTCCCAAATACGATCGCATTAAGTAGGAAAACATTGCGTGTGATCAAACAAAATATTTCTTTTTCCTTATTAGTGAAACTGATTGCGTTACTACTCGTTATCCCTGGCTGGTTGACGCTTTGGCTGGCAATTTTCGCAGATGTTGGTGCGACCTTAATCGTTGTTTTGAACTCGATGCGCTTAATGAAAGTGCGGGACTTTGCAATGTAAAGGGATATGGTTTGTTTGTGTACTGCTCACACGGTAAAACGTGTATGATATAAGGAAGTTGTTTAGCATACAAGATTGTTTAGGGATATTTATGTGTATTCTTTCACTGAATAATGGGCGGGATGGTGTTTACTAATGAACTGGAATGCCAAATTATATGATGGTGCTCATCAATTTGTGTCCAAATATGGGGCAAAATTAATCGAACTATTAGATCCAAAGGAAAACGAGCGAATCTTAGATGCTGGCTGTGGTACGGGTGATTTAACCTATGAGATTTCTTTAACGGGAGCCAAAGTAATCGGCATCGACCAATCACCAGAAATGATCGCTAGTGCAAAAAAGAAATATCCAGACCTCGATTTTTATGTAAAAGATTTGTTGACATTAGCTGAGGAAAATGCCTTCGATGCTATATTTTCCAATGCAGTTCTTCACTGGATCAAACAGCCAGAAAAAGTTTTAACATCGATCTACCAAAACTTACGTACAGATGGTCGTTTTGTTGCTGAATTTGGTGGAAAAGGCAACGTTGCGCATATTACCGAAGCTATCATCGAGGAAATGGATAAGTTAGGTTATCCATTTCAAGAAGAGGATTTTCCTTGGTATTATCCAAGTATAGGTGAATATACGATGCTCATGGAAAATGTTGGCTTTAAGGTGGTATATGCTGAGATAATTGATAGACC
>CALAMD010000045.1 GCA_937925695.1 uncultured Bacillaceae bacterium
ATCCGTTTAAAGATGACGGACAACCAATAGATCTTTCAGATGATGATCTACCATTTTAAAAACTGATTAGAGTTGAAAGCATTCAAACTTATCAATGATAAGTTTGTGTTTAAACAAAAACACGCTTGGATAATATGAGACTAAATATAATTTGACAATCATTATATACAACAAAACGATTAGAAAACATATTTACCTGGCAAGGAGGGAAGGCAATGGCAGTTCGTCGTGGACGTGCAAAAAGACGAAAAGTATGCTATTTTACGGCAAATGGCATTACACATATAGATTATAAAGATGTAGATCTATTAAAACGTTTTATTTCAGAACGTGGAACTATTTTACCACGCCGTGTAACTGGAACTTCAGCAAAGTATCAACGTAAATTAACAAAAGCCATTAAACGTGCTCGTACAATGGCATTACTACCTTTTGTAGTTGAGTAAAAAAATCCCCTTCAAATCTGATGAAAAAGGTTTGAAGGGTTTTTATTTTCTAGCAATTATTTGTCAATTATAAATTATAAATATGAATATCACCCGGTTAGGTGGCTTTTCGCTTTGGATAAATCGTGATCATTTTTATTAACAGTAAACTGATATAAATTAAGATAATTCCTAACATAAACATGTTTAATGGAAAAATGACAGAAACAATAGTAAAAATTAACAAAGGCGCTGTTGTAGAAAAGGCACACATTTTCCATAATAACGAATAATGTAATTTACGGTTCATCATCTTGGCCAAGCCTTTACCTATATAAGCAATCATTGAAATCAGTGCAAAAACAAACACGGTCATAGGTAAGTAATAGAAAAAGAAAAAATATATGATGAGAAAAATTATATTTAAATAACTCCCCAATCCACTCGGTGCAAGTAATTGCTCGATCAGAGAGGGGATTGAAAATACGAATATGAGAATGAACATATAGATAACAACAATATCCATCCCTAAACGATTAAGTTTAAATAAAGCTTGTTTACTTGGCAATTTTAAACTTTCTCTAGCAGCATATAAAAATATCATCTTTTTCACCCTGTTTCTGGTAATTATTATCATTATAAAGGATGAAATAACCCTAGTGTTAATAACTCGCTTAGATCTATTTTTCACGATGTATTGCTAAGAGAGATATTGATTATACTTTTATGATAAAGGCTTTGTTAAAGCAATGTTAGTGTTTGGATTTGATCTTGTTATTTGTAGTCGGTAAAACGAAAAATACGAAATCCATTTCAGTATGTTGTTTTAGTTTCATTGAAGAAATGAATTTTAACTATATGAAATAGTGAATTAATTTTTTAGCGCTGTTCTGTTTGCTATAATAGAAAGACAGCTTATGAAAGAATGTTGAATGATAATTGAGGTGACATAATGAATCAATCAAAACAAATAACGGATGGCGCATTACTTATTGCAGTTTTCGTTATTGCTATGTTATTTGCTATATATCTCCCCTTTGTCATGTTGTTCATGATATTCTTTTTACCGGTTCCATTCGTTATCTATGCAGCTAAATATGACTGGAAACCTACACTCATTATGATTGCAGCAACGATAATTTTGTCTATACTCATTGTTTCACCATTCGTGACGATTATGTCTATTCCCTTAACTGTACTAGCTGGTGCTAGTGGTCTGTTAATTGGACATGCAATACATCAGCAACTAAGCCCATACGAAACTTGGGCGAGAGGGGCAGTTGGTTATGTAGCTGGTTTGTTTTTCATTTTTGTGTTTACTCAATCACTATTAGATATTAATTGGTTTGTTGAAATAAATATGGTGTTTGAGGAATCGCTACAAATTAGCAAAGAGTTAATCGATCAGATTGGCCTGATTAATATTGGGGAAGAAGAGTTTAATATCATTCAAGACCAATTTGCTTATATGACAAATCTCATCCCAGCAGGAATGGCCATGATGGCTATTTTTATGGGATTGATTACCCAATGGTTAAGTTATAAAGTGATAAATCGTTTGGATAAAAAACAATTAGCCTTTCCGCCATTTCGCCATTTCAAATTACCTGTAGCATTGATTTGGATTTATTTTATTGCCATCATCGTAACATTATTTGATATGGATCCGAATGATTTCATTTATGTGGCTGCTACTAATGTACTTGTATTAGTCGGCCTATTAATTACTTTGCAAGGATTTTCATTTATTTTTTATTATACACATATGAAAAAGTGGTCTAATGCTATTCCGGTCATTGTAATTATTATTAGCGTATTGATGCCTACAATTCTTCTTTATTTTGTAAGAATGATCGGTATAATTGATTTAGGATTTAATTTACGCAATCGTGTCACAAAATGAAGTAATAGAAAGGGAAGTTAAGTTTTAGGAGCTGAAGAATGATGACAAATACTAAAAAAAGAAATCATCTTAGCAGTCATTTATGGATGATATACTTACTTGCAACTGTCTTATTGGTGATTGTATGGTATTATCACTGGATTTTTGGATTAGTAATGGGGTTATTATTAGTAGCTTCCTTCTTCTATACACTTCGCACGGAAAAAATTTTGTTTAACGAAACGGAAAAGTATATTTCTACACTATCTTCTAGAATTGAAAAAGTTGGCGAAGTAGCACTTTTACAGATGCCTATTGGTATTATATTATTTAATGAACAATATGAAATTGAATGGATTAATCCCTTTATGACTCAGTTTAGAGCTGAGGATGACTTACTTGGTCAATCATTAGATATTTTGTCGAATGATATTATTCCGGCGATAAGAGACGATCAAGAAGAAGTTTGGTTTCGTATGAATGATACGGACTTTCAGACAACGATTAAAAAAAATGAACGTATCTTGTATTTATTTGATAAAACAAATCAAGTAGAAATAGAAAAATTATATCAAGATGATCGGACAGTCATGGCCATCATTTTCTTAGATAACTATGAAGAAGTTACGAGAAATATGGATGATACATCGAAGAGTCAGCTCAATTCTAAAGTAACATCGGTATTAAATGATTGGGCAAATGAATACGGTCTTTATTTAAAAAGAACGTCCCAAACTCGCTTTTTAGCTGTTGGTACGAAAAAAATCCTTCAGGAACTAGAAGAATCAAAATTTGATATATTAGATACAGTAAGAGAAATAGATATTGAGATGGAACGTCGAAATTTCGTTACCTTAAGTATTGGCGTTGGTGAAGGCAATGCACCACTACCATCATTGGGTGAAGTTGCCCAATCAAGTCTCGATTTGGCGTTAGGGCGTGGTGGTGATCAAGTCGTTATTAAAGATGAGTCAGGTAAAGTGCGCTTTTATGGTGGAAAAACCAATCCAATGGAAAAGAGAACCCGTGTTAGGGCCCGTTTCATATCCCATGCATTAAAAGAACTGATTAAAGAAAGTGATCAAGTGATTATCATGGGGCATAAGGCACCTGATATGGATTCTTTAGGATCAGCAATCGGGATACTTAACATGGTAAAAGCTAATGATGTTGATGGCTATGTTGTCTTTGATCAAAATGACATGAATACAGGCATTTATCGAGTTGTTCAAGCTATCCAAGAAAAAGAATCAATTTGGAATAATTTTATCAGTCCAGAAGAAGCTGAAGAAATAATCACCGATCGAAGTTTAATAGTGATAGTTGACACACATAAACCTTCACTTGTTGCTCATCCAATCTTGCTCAATGAAACAGAATATAAAGTAGTTATCGATCATCATCGTCGAGCAGAAGAATTTATCGAAAAGCCAACATTAGTTTATATGGAACCTTATGCTTCATCAACGGCGGAGTTGGTAACGGAATTAATCGAGTATCATCCTGATTCTGTTAAACTAGAAATGTTAGAATCGACAGCATTATTAGCAGGAATTATCGTTGATACGAAAAGCTTTACATTACGAACAGGTTCACGAACTTTTGATGCTGCATCGTATTTACGTTCCAAGGGAGCAGATACGATCCTCGTTCAGCAATTCATGAAAGAGGATTTAGATGTGTACTTAAAACGAAATAAATTAATTGAGCGGGCCCATGTTTTTGAAAAAACGATTGCGATCTCTAAAGCCAATGAAGGAGAAGTATTTGATCAAGTTATTATTGCTCAAGCTGCTGATACATTGCTCATGATGACGGGCATTACGGCCTCATTTGTCATTAGTGCATTGAATGATGGGCAGATCGGTATTAGCGCTCGTTCTCTTGGTGATATTAATGTCCAGTTAGTTATGGAAAAACTAGGTGGTGGTGGACATTTATCTAATGCTGCTACCCAATTAAGTAATATGACGTTGGATGAAGCAGAAACATTATTAAAGGAAACATTGAAAGAATATTTAGAGGGGAGAAATTAGGATGAAAGTTATCTTATTGAAAGATGTGAAAGGGCAAGGAAAAAAAGGCGATGTTGTTGATGTTTCAGTTGGATATGCACGTAATTACTTGATCAAAAATAACTTAGCTCAAGAAGCTACCCCTGGAAACTTAAAAGCATTACAAGCTCAGAAGAAAAAACAACAACAGGCAGCCCAAGAAGAAAAGGAAGCAGCAATTAAATTAAAGGAAACACTAGCTAACATAACCATTGAAATAAAAGCTAAAGCTGGTGAACAAGGCCGTTTATTTGGTTCAATTACGAACAAGCAGATTGCTACTGAATTACAAAAGAAACATAAAATAAAAATAGATAGAAGAAAAATAGATTTAGATCAACCAATCAGATCATTAGGTCATACAACAATTCCTGTTAAATTGCATCCAGAAGTGACTGGATCAATTAAAGTCAATGTTAAGGAAGAATAATGTTGAAGACTTCACCGGTAAGGGGGATATGCCATGAATGATGTGTGGAATGATCGGATACCACCCCATAATATTGAAGCAGAACAAGCAGTCATAGGTGCGATTTTTTTAGAACCTGAGGCTTTTTCAACAGCTTCTGAAATCTTACGTCCGGAAGATTTTTATCGTGCGAGTCATCAACGCATTTTTCAAGCGATGATGAGCCTTTCTGATCGTGGTGAACCGATAGATCTAGTGACGGTAACTACCTTCTTGGCTAATGAGCAAACGATAGATGAAGCTGGTGGTGTGTCCTATTTAACCGATCTTGCCCGCAGTGTGCCTACAGCGGCAAATATAGAGTATTACAGTAAAATAGTTGAAGAAAAAGCGATTTTAAGAAGACTCATTCATACAGCAACAGATATTGTGTCAACAGCTTATGAAAACGAAGGTGACGTTGAAGAAGTCCTAAATGAAGCAGAGAAAAACATTTTAGAAGTTTCAAATCGACAAAATGTTGGGGCTTTTAAATCGATTAAAGATGTGTTAATTGAAGTTTATGATAACATTGAAAAACTGCATCAATCAAATGATACAGTTACCGGTATACCCACTGGTTATCGCGATTTAGATAAAATTACTTCCGGATTTCAAAACAACGACTTAATCATTATTGCTGCGAGACCTTCTGTTGGTAAAACCGCTTTTGCTTTAAATATTGCCCAAAATGTTGCAGCAAAAACAGATCATAATGTAGCAATTTTTAGTTTGGAAATGGGTGCTGATCAACTTGTTTCGAGGATGCTCTGTGCTGAAGGAAATATCGATTCACAACGGTTAAGAACTGGTAATTTAGAAGCTGACGATTGGGGAAAGCTGACAATGGCCATGGGGAGTTTATCGAATGCGGGTATCTTTATTGACGATACGCCAGGTATTCGCGTTAGTGAAATTCGTTCTAAATGTCGGCGCTTGAAACAAGAACATGGTTTAGGAATGATTATTATTGATTATTTGCAATTGATTCAAGGTAGCCCTAATTCTAGAGAAAATCGTCAACAAGAAGTATCCGAAATATCTCGATCTTTAAAAGGATTAGCGAGAGAACTAAATGTACCTCTGATTGCTTTATCCCAATTATCACGGAGTGTGGAACAAAGACAAGATAAACGCCCGATGATGTCAGATTTAAGAGAGTCGGGAAGTTTAGAGCAAGATGCTGATATAGTAGGCTTTCTTTACCGGGATGATTACTATAACGATGAGACAGATAAACAGAATATCATTGAAATTATTATTTCAAAGCAGCGAAATGGTCCAACTGGTACCGTAGAATTAGCTTTTGTAAAAGAATACAATAAATTTGTTAACTTAGATCATCGTTATGATGTAAGTGATGTTCCGCCAGAACCCGTTCATGCTTAATGACCGAATAGGTTATAATTGACCTATTCGGTTATATTTTTTTTATAATATGAAAGACTATGATTGGATATACACACCAGACGAACGTTTTTGAAGTTTACATATTAAACGTTCGTGATTACATTGACTAAAGGTGTGAAGATTGGTATGATTACAGTTGTGAGCAGTTTCAATGTGAATGATATATTTTATGCGGAGGTGCGCTATGTCATCAGTCGTCGTGGTCGGAACCCAATGGGGAGATGAAGGAAAAGGAAAAATAACGGATTTTCTCTCCCAAAATGCCGAAGTAGTTGCTCGTTACCAAGGGGGAAATAATGCTGGACATACCATCGTGTTTGATGGTGTTACGTATAAATTACATTTAGTACCGTCTGGTATTTTCTTCAAAGAGAAAATATGTGTATTAGGAAATGGCATGGTTATTGATCCAAAGGCATTTGTTGAAGAAATCGCCTATTTACATAGTCATAACATTTCAACAGATAATTTAAAAGTGAGTAATCGAGCCCATGTCATTTTGCCATATCATATTAAACTAGACATTCTTCAAGAAGAAGAAAAAGGAATTTATAAAATTGGTACGACCAAAAAAGGAATCGGTCCAGCTTATATGGATAAAGCCGCAAGAGTTGGTATTCGGATAGCAGATTTATTGGATCGAAAAGCCTTTCGAGAAAAATTAACTCAGAATTTACAGGAAAAGAATCGTGTGTTTGAAAAAGTATACCAAGTAGAACCCTTTGAGATAGATGAGATATTTGAAGAATATTTTGAATATGGACAAAAATTAGCAAAGTACGTTTGTGATACATCGGTTGTCTTAAATGATGCCCTTGATGAAGGTCGTCGTGTGTTATTTGAAGGGGCACAAGGCGTTATGCTTGATATTGATCAGGGAACATATCCCTTTGTTACCTCGTCAAATCCAGTTGCTGGTGGAGTGACGATCGGTTCTGGTGTAGGGCCAACAAAAATTGATCATGTTGTTGGCGTTGCAAAAGCATATACAACCCGGGTTGGAGATGGTCCATTTCCAACTGAGTTAACGAATGAGATTGGCGATCAAATTCGCGAAGTTGGTAGAGAGTACGGTACAACAACAGGTAGACCAAGACGAGTAGGCTGGTTTGACAGTGTCGTTGTCAGGCATGCCCGTCGGGTAAGTGGTATTACCGATTTATCATTAAATTCACTGGACGTCCTAACAGGTATCGACACGTTAAAAATTTGTGTAGCGTATAAGTATAAAGGTCAAGTGATCGAGGAGTTTCCAGCTAATTTAAATATTTTAGCAGAATGTGAACCCGTCTATGAAGAACTTCCTGGTTGGACAGAAGATATTACCGGTGTAAGAAACCTAGAGGATTTACCTGAAAATGCGCGCCATTATTTAGAGCGTGTTTCTCAATTAACTGGTATACCACTTTCAATATTTTCCGTTGGACCAGACCGTTCACAAACGAATGTGTTAAGAAGTGTATATCGTTAAATGATTGCAAATATATCATCGACTATTTAAATGTTTCATCCAGTCGATTAAAATAAAGTCCTTGCCATATTAAACTGATTTTAAAGGTTAGCATCTTGATCTACCTTTTTCAGTTTATCATTGGCAAAGGACTTTTATTTTTTGTAAACATACGATTTTAAAAAGGATTTTGGATAAATTTGATGAAAATTATCATATAGAGATTTCATGTAATGTTTTAGTACAGGGTATGTAGCGATGTTAATCATATAACACATACATAATTTGTCAGATAACTTCTAGTACAACATAAGACATTTCAGGGAAAGTACGTTAAAATAGTAATTAAGCATAAGCTAGACTTGTTTAACTAAATCTATACGTAATCATTTATAATACATTTAATTTAAGGGATGTGGATCATATGGATTCAAAAATACTTGTTGTTGATGATGAACGCCCGATAGCAGATATATTGAAGTTTAACCTCGAGAAAGAAGGCTATGAAGTCATTTGTGCATTTGATGGTGAAGAGGCGATTGAGTTAGCTGAAAAGGAGCAACCGGATTTAATTTTATTAGATATTATGTTACCTAAAAAAGACGGAAATGAAGTTTGTCGCGAAATTCGCAAAAACCATACCATGCCAATCATCATGCTAACAGCTAGAGATTCTGAAATCGATAAAGTGTTAGGCTTAGAACTAGGGGCAGACGATTATGTGACGAAACCTTTTAGTAATCGGGAACTACTTGCGCGCGTTAAAGCAAATTTACGTAGACAACAAATACCTGATAGTCAAACCAATACATCAAAGGATATTGTCATTGATAATTTAGTCATCCATCCAGATGCTTATTCTGTTTCCCGAGATGGCGAGCATATCGATTTAACGCATCGTGAATATGAACTGTTATATTATTTGGCTCAACATATTGGACAAGTCATGACTAGAGAACATTTGCTAGAAACAGTATGGGGTTATGATTATTATGGTGATGTTCGAACAGTTGACGTTACCATTAGACGTTTAAGGGAAAAAATTGAAGAAGATCCAAGTAATCCAACTTGGATTATTACACGTAGAGGTGTAGGGTATTATTTACGAAATCCTGAACAGGAGTAGTTTTTATGAATAAAGTGCGTTTTTTTCGCTCAATTCAGTCAAAATTTATCATAATTTATATATTACTCCTTCTTATTGCGATTCAAGTGATTGGATCGTATTTTATTAGAGAGTTAGAGGCTGAATTATTAGATACATTTAAAGAATCGATTAATGATCGCGTAGATTTGTTGAATTATAATCTAGCCCAGGCGTTTAATCGGGAACGACCAGATGATGGTTCGGTGCCAACCCTCGAAGAAGAAGTTCAGAATGTTTTGTCCGATATAGATAATGTGACCATTTCCCATATCCAAGTCATTAACAGTCAAAGTCGAGTCATTGCTACAAATGACTTTTCTGATCAGTATATTGTTGGAAAAAAAACAACTAGTGATATTGTCCAAAAAACCTTATTATTTGCTACACCCCATGATGAAGTAAAATTAAATCCAGTCGATGAACAACGCATATTTGTTAAAGCTGATCCGATCTTCGATGAGGCGGAAAATGTCGTTGGAATTATTTACTTAGAATCATCCCTTGAAGGGGTTTATGGACAAGTACAAAAAGTAAACAAAATTCTCTTACAGGGATCATTATTAGCTTTATCAGTTTCGGCTATATTAGGAATTCTTGTAGCCCGAACGATTACAAAACCAATTATGGAAATGCGCAGTCAAGCTAAGACAATGGCTACAGGTGATTTTAGTCAAAGGGTTAATGTATATGGCACTGATGAAATTAGTCAACTAGCTGAAACATTCAATGAACTAAATGACCGCTTAAGACATTCGATGGCGACCATTGAAAAAGAACAAAATAAACTTAGTTCTGTACTCGCTAATATGTCAGAAGGGGTCATTGCTACGGACCAAACCGGACAAATAACCTTAATGAATGAAGCAGCTGGTCAATTAATCGGAAAAAACCCAAGGGATCTCATTGGTGAAAATTTACTTGATTTTTTAAATTTAGAAGATCAATTTGATGAGATAACCGCGTTACAGCATTCCAGATCAATGATTATTGACTTAAGTGGGGATGAAACTTTTTTAATCCAGGCTAGTTTTTCAACCATATTAGACGAGCAGGATCAAATTACTGGTTTTATCGCTGTATTAAGTGATGTTACCAAACAAGAAAAAGTTGAGCAAGAACGCCGTGAGTTTGTTTCCAACGTATCTCATGAATTGCGGACGCCATTGACAACTATACGTAGTTATATAGAAGCATTAACAGATGGTACTTGGCAAGATCAAGACCTTGCGCCACGATTTTTATCCGTTGTTCAAGATGAAACGGATCGGATGATTAGACTAGTAAATGATTTACTACAATTATCTAGGATGGATAACAAAGAGTATTCCCTTAATCACAAGAGAACTGACTTTATTAACTTCTTTCACAATGTCATAGATCGACTAGAAGTGAACATTCAAGAAAATATTATTTTTAATCGTGAGTTGCCAAATAAAAGGTATTATGTGTGGTTGGATGAAGATCGGATGACTCAAGTGTTAGATAACATCATCTCAAATGCCATTAAATATTCACCAGAAGGTGGCATCATAACATTTAGGGTAGAGTATCGTCGTAATCACCTATTGGTAAGTATCAAGGACCAAGGAATTGGTATCCCGTATGAAATGCGCGAAAAAATATTTGATCGGTTTTATCGAGCGGATAAAGCGAGAACAAGAAAACTTGGGGGTTCTGGTTTAGGTTTAGCGATTACAAAAGAGTTAATAGAAGCTCATCATGGTAAAATATGGGCTGAAAGTATTGAAGGCAAAGGAACAACGATTCTCTTTACATTACCGCTAATGAAGCAAAAACCAAAGCGGAGGCGTAAATCATGAACATAGAAACAATTAAAACGATTACTTTAACCGTATTGGTTACCATTAGTTTAATATTGACCTTTGCCTTGTGGAACTATCAACCAAATCTTGATTACTTATCAAATACTAGATCTGAATATGTCAATGAAGTTGACCTTGGTGGGGGCGAAGAAACAAGAAGTACCATTATTGAACCGATGGCGGTTATTTTTCATAAGGAAGACAACTATTTTAGCTTCACGAATCCGAGCCAAAGGCAATCTTTTTTTCGTAATATGTTAGAATGGCCATTAGACGATTATTCTCTAAGTAATGTCCAGGGAAAACCGACCTATTCTAATCAAGTTGAAGTCATTTTTCCTACATCACTACCAATAAGGATTATCGATAGCTTATTTACCATTATTAGTGAAGATGATCTGCCAAGTTGGTTTTTTGATAGAATAATGATTACATTCAATCAAAACCAATCGACACTTCAAGTTGTTTTTTTCTCAACAGATGGCCAACAACAAGTGACCTATACGGTCAAGGATACAAGTATTTACCATGAATTATGGTCAACTTTTCAAGATGAGATCAATTTAACAGAATATGTGAGTTATACGAGAGGACCTAAGCCTATATATATACCAGCAGAACCACTAGAAATTAACAGTCGTTCTTTTACCGTGAGAATGATCGGACCGTATTTATTAGTGAATGCCCTATTTAATAATCCTGAAAATGTGAGTCCTAATCCTGGGGAAGCCTATTTTACGGATGGTCAAAGAGGCATGCGTATGTTAAATGATAGTCGCAGTATGGAGTATATTAACCCGATTCATGCAGGGGATGAACCGATGGATCCACTCTCTTTACTAGATCGAAGTTTAGCAAGTATTAACGAACATAAAGGATGGACAAACAAGTATGTCTTAGAAAGTATAAACACAATGAACAACCAGCTACGTTATCGGATGTTTTACAATGGGTACCCTATATTCAGTAGATCAGTAAACGGTGAGTTATCAATTATAGAACAACAGTGGCTGAATCAGGAATTGCACTTATATAGAAGACCATTATTTAGCTTGGATAATTTACTCGGTGGCGATACAACAAAGCTTCCATCTGGTAATAGTATCATTAAATATATTGAGGATAGTGAATACTACGATCCCGAAAAAATTATGAATATTCAAGTCGGTTATCGCTTAACATTCTTGGAAAGCAGTTCTTATAGTATTTCCTTAGATCCAGCCTGGTTTATAAATTATTCAGATGAGTGGATTGAAATCAGCATCGATAATCTTGAACCAAGCGGTACTTATAAAGGAGTGAATTGAGGATGCAGTGGGGCCAAATTAAAACACTTTTTATCCTCAGTTTTCTCATTCTTGATATTTATCTCATCATGCAATTCATTGATAAACAAGACCAAGAAAATATGGGGATTCTAGAACAAGAGGAATCGACAATTGAACAACGCTTGGAAGATGAGAATATATCAATTCCTGATTTGCCAAATGAAGCCGAAAATGAATCCTTTATCACGGTTAGTCCGAAAATCTTTACCGAAGATGAAATCCAAATCATTGAAAAACTAAAGGATCAAGAAACGGCAATCGTAAATAATTTTATTGTTTCCATTCTTAAAAAGCCCATTAACATCAGTGATAAATCAATAGAAGACATAGAAACAATCGTTAAATCTTTGATTGTCTTTCCCGACCAATATGCTTTTTGGGATTGGAATGAGGAATTGAATGTTTTAATTTTCTTTCAACAAAAGCATGATCGACCGGTTTTTTTCAACCAAAATGGTGTTGTTCTAGTCTTTTTAAATGAAGATGAGGAAATTACCTTTTACACGCAAACAGTTTTAGGGGATGCAACAGCACGTCAAGATAAAAAACAATTGATTACCCCAATCAAAGCGATTGAAACTTTGTATAATACGAATGAATTATATCCTGGTGATACCATTACAAATGTTGACATAGGCTTTCATACAAGGGTACCGTTGGCTAACGGAGTACAGGTCTTTGTACCAACTTGGAAAGTAACAATCGACGATGAAAGGGATTATTTTGTCAATGCGATTGAAGGTTGGATCTTCTCAAGTAATGATATAAATTTTTTAACAGAAACAATCAAACATGATATTGAAAGATTACAGACAATTGATGACGATGTAAGTATTAAATCCATAGCACATACATTACTAAAAGAAAAATTAGCTTCAATGAATCAGGGAGGAGACCAATGACTTTACGTTTTAGTGTTTTAGCCTCGGGTAGTACGGGTAATGCATTTTATATTGAATCGAATCAGCAAAAATTATTAGTCGATGTAGGATTAAGTGGCAAACAGATGGATCGATTATTTCAAGAAATACAAGTTGATCCTTCAAATTTGTCTGGCATTTTAGTAACCCATGAACATAGTGATCATATAAAAGGATTAGGCGTCTTTGCACGAAAGTATCAATTACCGATATATGCTAATGAAAAAACATGGAAAGCAATGGAAGGTAGCTTAGGAAAATTATCCATTGATCAGAAATTTCATTTTCAATTGGGTGAAGTGAAATCATTCGGTGATATTGAGGTGGAATCCTTTGGGGTATCACATGATGCTGTAGAACCAATGTTTTTCGTGTTTAGACAAAATAACAAGAAAGTAGCTCTTGTTACTGATCTTGGCTATGTTTCTGAACGTATAAAACAAACGATTGTCAATGCAGATGCGTATATTTTTGAGGCTAATCATGATGTCAATATGTTACGCATGGGCAAATATCCGTGGAGTGTGAAACGAAGAATTTTAAGCGACTCGGGGCATGTATCTAATGAAGATTGTGGATTAGCCTTAAGTGAAGTTGTTGGTAATCAAACAAAGCGTATTTATTTAGCCCATTTAAGTAAAGATAACAATATGAAAGACTTAGCACGAATGTCTGTTGATCAAATATTAAAAGAACGCGGTATTGATTTAGATATTCATGATACAGATCCTGTTATGCCAACGCCATTATATGAAGTAGGATAAGTTAGATAACATATAGATATCGAATCTACAATCATAATCAATTAATGAAGGGGATGATCATATGGATTATGATAATAATGAATATCAGCCATATCCTCATGAACAAAGAAGGAGTTGGCTCATTCCGATTCTTTTGGGTATCATTATCGGTATTTTGATTGTGACTGTAGTTGTACCCGCAGTAGTTCATGATAATAGCGTTGAGGATGATCATCATACCCAAGAGCAAACAACAGAATCATCGGATAAAACGATCAAGACTGAAACAGTCCACCAGGTTACCGTTGATGTAACAACACAGGTAACGGAAATAGTTGAACGTGTATCGCCAGCCGTTGTTGGTGTTACAAATATTCAAATGCGTGCTGATTTTTGGCGTCAACAAGGTGAGGATGAAGCAGGAACAGGTTCAGGGGTTATTTATAAAAAAGATGATGATTATGCTTATGTTGTTACAAACCACCATGTGATTGAAGGCGCAGATATGATCGAGGTCGTGTTGTCAGATGAGACAAGTATCGAAGCTGAGTTACTTGGAAGTGATTTATTTACTGATTTAGCAGTTCTAAGAATGGATGCTGATCAAGTTGGTGAGCCGATTGAAATGGGATCATCTGACAATTTAAAAGTAGGTGAACCGGCAATTGCAATTGGTAATCCATTAGGGCATATGTTTTCAGGCTCAGTGACACAAGGTGTGATTAGTGGAACGCAACGAACGATACCTATGGATTTTGATATGGATGGCCGGGCTGATTGGCAAGCTGAAGTTATTCAAACCGATGCAGCGATCAATCCAGGTAATAGTGGTGGTGCATTAATTAATATTGAAGGCCAATTAATTGGTATAAATTCAATGAAAATTAACCAAACTGCTGTGGAAGGCATCGGCTTTGCTATCCCAATTGATTCAGCTAGACCTGTGATTGAAGAATTAGAAACAACTGGGCAAGTCACACGACCATTTATTGGTGTTGAAATATACTCATTAGAAGAAGTTCCTCGTACCGAATGGAAAAGAAGTCTAAATCTCCCAGATGAAGTTGAAGGCGGCGTATACATTTGGAGTGTTGATCCACTATCACCTGCCCAACAAGCTGGTTTAAAGCGATTAGATGTGATCGTAGCCTTAGATGGAGAAGAAGTTTTGAATACAGTTGAACTACGTAAAATACTATATCAGGAAAAAGAAGTAGGGGAAGAGGTTAGAATCACTTTTTATCGTGATGGTGAAAGAAGAACGACAACATTAACCCTTGGTGTACAGAATTAGGGACTGAAAAAATAATTTAAAAGTTATCCACAACTTTCGGTTGTTACTCACAGTTGGGGGATAACTTTTTTTGATTTTCAATATATTGGGATTCACATGTTGAGAATACTATATAGAGGGGGAACATCTGTGCATATGTTGATAAACTTGTGGATAAGTTTGCTGCTATCGTATTTCGAACAAACCTTTGTTCTGTTAATTAAGGTGTTCCATTAGGCATGTGAATTTATTATTGTTAAAATAGTAATTGCTGTGTATAGAAAATTTGATTGAATGATAAAGGACGTGCCGATCATATATGCTAAGAAGATTTTTTTCATACTATAAACCTCATAAACGATTATTTATTGTTGATTTTACAAGTGCAGTTATTGTAGCTATTTTAGAATTAGTCTTTCCCGTTGCCGTTCAATGGTATATTGATGAGTTAATCCCTGGGGGTAATTGGAATATTATTATCACGGCTAGTATTCTGTTGCTATTCGTATATTTACTAAGTACATTGTTAAACTATGTTGTTGTCTATTTTGGACACAAATTAGGTGTCAATATTGAAACAGATATGCGAGAAGATTTATTTAACCATATTCAAAAACAGTCATTTCGTTTTTTTGATAATACTAAAACCGGTCATCTCATGACGCGAATTACGACTGATTTATTTGAAATTGGGGAATTAGCCCACCACGGTCCGGAAGATTTGTTTATTGCCTTGATGACCTTTGCAGGCGCATTTGGCATCATGTTTACGATCAATGTAAAATTAGCAATGATTATTTTATGTATCGTACCTATTTTAATTGGCTTGATTACTTATAGTAATATTAAAATGGGACGGGCATGGCGAGATATGTATGACAACGTAGCAGGGATTAATGCTCGCATTGAAGATGCTGTCTCAGGTGTTCGAGTTGTTCAAGCATTTACGAATGAAGACTATGAAAAACAACGATTTAAAGAAAACAACCGTTTATTTAGACGAACAAAGTTAACGGCTTATCGAGTCATGGCCTTTGTTAGTTCGAATATTTATATCTTGATGCGTTTGATGACTTTGGTCGTACTCATCGTTGGGGCACGGTTAACTTTTAATGGTGAATTACAATACGGGGAGTTCGTCGCTTTTATATTATTTGTCAATGTGTTGTTTAGGCCAATCGAAAAAATTAGTGCGTTACTTGAAATGTATCCGAAAGGGATGGCAGGGTTTAAAAGATTTCTGAATATGCTCGATGTTGATCCAGAGATTACCGATAAAAAAGACGCGATTGAAGTCAAGGGATTAAAAGGGAATATCTCCTTTAATCAGGTTACATTTGGTTATGAGAAAACAAAGCCACCGGTATTAAAAGATGTTAGTTTTCATATTAAAGCCGGTGAAACAATCGCCTTTGTTGGTCCTTCAGGAGCAGGAAAAACAACGATTAGTTCGTTAATTCCGCGATTTTATGATGTAGATAAGGGAAGTATAACGATTGATGGCATTGATGTCCGGGATATGACGATGAAATCACTAAGGGAACAAATTGGAATTGTCCAACAGGATGTATTTCTTTTTACAGGTACACTAAGAGAAAACATTGCTTACGGTAGGTTAGATGCCACAGATGAGGAAATAGAAGAAGCAGCCCGAAGAGCACATATGGAAGAATTTATTAAAGAATTACCAAAGGGCTATGAAACTGAAGTCGGTGAACGGGGCTTGAAGTTGTCTGGTGGACAAAAACAACGAATTGCTATTGCTCGCATGTTTTTAAAGAATCCATCCATTCTAATTTTGGATGAGGCAACATCAGCGCTTGATACCGAAACAGAAGCGCTCATTCAAGAAGCGCTAAACGATCTAGCCAAAGATCGGACAACCTTAATTATTGCCCATCGTCTAGCCACGATTAAAAATGCAGATCGGATTATGGTGGTAACGAAAGACGGCATTCAAGAAGAAGGTACCCATGAAGAGTTACTGGCCCAGGGAGGCATATTTGCCCACTTACACAATATGCAACTACAATAATTCAAAAAGAAGACTTTTTGCACAAGAGAGGATATCTAGTGTGAAAGGTCTTTTTTGTCGTTTTGTAGGAGAACAGCTGTCAATCAGATAAAACCAGTATCATTCATTGTATAATTCTGTATATTTCCCAGGAAATATCAGCGAAATATATTACGATAACAGTATTTTGCTAGGTGACAAAACCGATTGTTTAAAAAAATGTCAAAGACGAAACAACAAGAGACTCTTTTTCTATGATACCCTTAATAAGGGGTAAGTAAGAAAGGAAGCATCTTTATGGTAAAAATTATTGCAACAGTACATTCAGTTCAGCAAGCTGAACAGTTACTGCATTTAGGCGTTGATACACTCTATTTAGGTGAAAAGAATTTTGGCTTGCGCTTGCCTCATTCTTTTTCCTTATGTGAAATAGAACACATTACCAAAATGGCTCACGAAAATAATAAGCAAGTATGTGTAGCTGTCAATGGGATTATGCATAATCAAGAGATCGAGAAAATCACGCCATTTTTGCAGTTTTTAGAGAAGATTAAGGTCGATGCCATTACGGTAGGTGATCCAGGCGTCATTCACCTATTGAAAAAAATGAATTTACATATTCCTTTTATTTATGATGCCCAAACATTAGTAACGAGTGCAAATCAAATTAACTTTTGGGCAAAAAGAGGGGCAGTTGGTACTGTCTTGGCTAGAGAATTAACTTATGAAGAATTACGAGCGATTAGCAAACAAGTGTCTATTCCAACAGAAATTCTCGTCTATGGTCCAACCTGTATCCATCATTCTAAACGTCCATTACTACAAAATTACTTTAATTACACGCAACAAGACCCTTCTCATTTAGACAAAAATCATTTGTTTATTTCAGAAGCAAAAAAACCAGAAACCCACTATGCCATATTTGAAGATCAACATGGCACTCATATTTTTGCTAACAATGACATTAATTTATTGCCATATGTAGACCAATTATATGAGGCGAAGATTCATCCTTGGAAGTTAGATGGTTTATTTGTACAAGAAGATACCTTTGTGCATATTGTGGAAGTATTTATTGAGGCAAAGCAAGCATTACAGGCCAATCGTTGGTCAGATCAATTGAAAGAACAACTACAACAAAAATTGTTAACTTATCATCCTTCTGAACGAGGTTTAGATGCCGGTTTCTTTACGAAAGACGCGAATGACATTAAGTAACTGGAGGTAGAATTATGACAAAGATTTTGAAGCGACCGGAAGTATTAGCTCCAGCAGGCACCCTTGAGAAATTGAAAACAGCCATTCGCTACGGAGCGGATGCAGTATATATAGGTGGAAATGATTTTAGTTTACGACGAAGAGCCGGTAATTTTACTTATGATGAAATGGCTGAAGGCATCGCCTTTGCTAAAAAGTATGATGCACCAGTATATGTTGCAGCAAACATGGTGACCCATGAGCAAGATGCCAAAGGAGCTGGAGAATTTTTTCGAAAAATACGAGATTTAGGTATAGCTGCAGTGATTGTTTCTGATCCAGCTTTAATTGAAATTTGTATTACCGAAGCACCCGGATTACCGGTTCATTTATCGACCCAAGCATCAGCTGCAAACTATGAAACACTAAACTTTTGGCATGAAGAAGGCCTAGAACGTGTTGTGTTAGCAAGAGAAGTCACATTGGAGGAAATCAAACAGATTCGTCAACAAACTGATATTGAGATCGAAGTATTTGTTCATGGTGCCATGTGTATCTCCTATTCAGGTCGTTGTGTATTATCGAATCATATGTCAAAACGTGACGCTAACCGAGGGGGCTGTTCCCAATCTTGTCGTTGGAAGTACGATCTGTTTGAAATGGATCATGGTGGAAATAGGGATTCATTGCTAGAAGACGATGAAGCATTTTCCATGAGTGCAGTTGATATGTCTATGATACGTCACATACCAGATTTAGTTGAAGCCGGAGTGGACAGTTTAAAAATAGAAGGCCGTATGAAGTCAATCCATTATGTTTCAACCGTGACGAATGTGTACCGACAAGTCGTTGATACCTATTGTGAAGATCCAACAAACTTTACCTTTAAACAAGCTTGGGAAGACGAATTATGGAAAGTAGCCCAACGTGAACTTGGTACAGGATTTTATTATGGTACCCCAACAGAGAAACAACAGTTATTTGGTAAAAGAAGAAAAATACCAGCGTATACTTTTATCGGTCAAGTGTTGGATTATGATGAAAATACACAAATTGCCACCATCGAACAAAGAAATAATTTTGGCGTTGGTGATCAAATAGAATTTTATGGACCAGGATTTACCCACTATACTACAACAATAACTGAACTTTGGGATGAAGATGGCAATCCAATTGAACGAGCACCACATCCATTAATGGTTGTGAAAATGAAGGTTGACTATCCACTCAAACCTTTCGATATGCTTCGAAAAGCAAAAGAACAAAGATGAGAGAAAACTCTCTCCTTTGTTCTTTTTTTATGGAAGATAAATATATATAAATTAGGTGTTTCGTTCCGATTGGTTAATATATATGGTTTAACATGTTACAATAATATAAAGAGGATTGTGATTCATTGAACAACATACTTGGAGGCATTATGATTTTTATACAAAAACATCGGAAAAAAATAGGCAAAACTTTACTTGTGCTATTTGCCGGTTATTTGCTGTATGCGCTGATCTGCAGTAGTTTTATGTTTCGTATTCATGAACCTACCATCTCTACGAATGATTACGAAGAGGTTTGGGTTCAAAATATTAGTAAGGAAGCCAAACCCACAGATAAAGTCGTATTATTAGAAGATCCATTATGGGCAGCGAAAGCACGCATTGATATGATTAATGAAGCTGAGGATTCACTTCTTGTTGCTTATCATGCCCTTCACCCAGATGAATCTACGGAAATATTTTTATCATTGTTAGTAAATGCAGCAGATCGGGGTGTTGAAGTACAAATACTCCTAGATGGAGTGTTTCACAATTTAAGAGGTAAAGAAAAGCAGATTGTTTATACCTTTATAGATCATCCACATATTACCTTAAAGTATTATGAACCTTTAGATTTGTTAAAACCGTGGACCTGGAATAATCGTCTCCATGATAAATTGATCATTGCCGATGATCGTTTTGCGATGATCGGTGGACGTAATATGGGGAATAAATATTTTGTTGAAGATGAAAAAAACTTCGTCAATGACCGAGACGTGATGATTATGAAGAGCGATCAACATGATGCCAGTGTAATTGATGAGATGAGGATATATTTTGATCAATTATGGACACATACTTATTCCAAACCTCCGAAGTCATCTTTGACGAAACGACAGAAAAAACGAGCACAGGCTAAACATGAACAGTTGTTAACTACATTAACTCAGCATAAAGGGAACCAAGATCATTTATTCAATAAATATATTGATTGGGATCGTTATGCAATTGAAGTCGATCAGATTACTTTTATTCATAATCCTATCCAGCGTTTAAACAAAGAACCTTGGGTGTGGCTGGCGATCAATGATCTCATGCAGTCTGCCCAAGAAACTATTATTATTGAAAGTCCTTATATCATACCAACAGAACGAATGTTGGCCTTTACCGATTCACTGTCCATAACCCATGACAATGTAACGATGTTCACCAACTCAATTGCATCGACCCCAAATGTCTTAGCCTTTTCAGGTTACCAGCACCATGCTAAAGATTTACTAGATATTGGTGTCAACATATTTGAACATAGAGGGGAACATTCCATTCATGGGAAATCCTATATTGTTGATAACAAAATAAGTGTTATCGGATCATATAATTTAGATGCTCGCTCGACTTTCTTAAGTACTGAATCCATGGTGATCATTGAAAGTGAAGAGTTTGCTGACCAATTGATCCAATTAATGAGGGACCGGGTTGAACAAGGAAAAATGGTGGAGCTAACAAATGGTCCTGTCGAGGAAAGTTTTTCAGTGAAACTAAAGCAAATATTCGTTACCCTATTATCCTATGTAACTTACTTTTATCAGCATTTACTTTAAAGCATTGGTTTACTTTATGGTATAATGATGTAATAAATTTTACAAAGGTGGAGAATACGATGAGTGAAAAATCAATTATGGTAAAAGATCTAGTTCATCAATTTTCATTAGAAGTCCTAGCTGGTGAGAATCAACTCCACCGTAAAGTTACTCGACCTCGTACCCATCGACCAGGACTTGAGTTTATTGGGTATTTTGACTTTTTCCCAATGCATCGCGTGCAAATACTTGGGCAAAAAGAAATTAATTTTTTACATTCATTAAGTCATGAAGAACGTAGATTAAGAATAGCTAATATCGTCAAATATCATCCACCCTGCTTTATTGTGACGAGCCAGCAAGACGGCTTGCAATACTTAAAGAAATTTTGCTCGGCGGAAAATATCCCGCTCTTACGAACCCATGAAAGAACATCGGAATTTATTGAAAAATTAAATGCTTTTATGGCAAGCGCATTAGCCGAAGAAATGGTCATCCATGGCGTTTGCTTAAATGTATATGGCATGGGAATTTTATTAAGAGGTAAGTCAGGTATTGGTAAGAGTGAAACAGCTCATACATTGATTGGACGCGGTCATCGACTGGTAGCTGATGATATCGTGGTGCTTAAGCGACTTAGTCCAGAAACACTAATTGGCACACATAATGAAACAAATAAAGAATTTTTAGCTTTACGTAGTATTGGACTATTAAATGTTGTACGGGTTTATGGAAGCAGGGCATTTAAAGATGAAACAAGAATTGCGCTAGATATAGAATTGACGACGTGGGAGAAAGATTCACTTCATAATGAATTAGAAGTAGAATCTAAATATAAAGAATACATGGGGGTAAAAGTACCTCATATTGAAATTCAATTGCAACCTGGTCGAGATGTAGCTGGCTTAATTGAAGCAGCTGCTACCAACTGGAACCTTCAACAACAAGGTTACCGTGCGATTGAAGAGTTTATGAAACGTGTGGATGATGAATTGGATGCTAGTAAAGAATAATTGATTAGTGCGACACACATATGTGTAGTCGCATTTTTTGTTGTTAAGAGGTACGAACCAACATAATAGCCTCATTGTGTTAGTGACGTTGAGGAACAGAAGCTACCATTCTTTCTATGTTATCGCTTGCTATGCTATAATGATAGCAAACATGTATCATAAGGGAGAATAAAGATGGCCAATAAATATCTTGGATTTGTAGGAACGTATACACGTCAAAGCAGTAAAGGTATTTATAAGTTTATTCTTGATGCTGACAAAAAAACAATCGAACAAGCAGAAGTAGCTGCAGAAGTGGGGAGTCCTACATACTTATCAATCAGCCAAGACCAACGATATTTGTATGCTGTTGCACAAGATGATGATTTAGGTGGTGTGGCTTCTTTTTCGATTGATTCTGAAACTGGTAAATTACAGGAGATTAATCGAATTCTAAAAGAAGGGGCCCCACCATGCCATGTAGAAGCTAGGGATGGAAAATTATTAAGTGGAAATTATCATCTAGGTACGGTTGATTTGTATCATATATCTGATCAGGGCAGTATTTCATCAGCCGTTTCTGTTGTAGAGCATCAAGGTAATGGACCCCACGAACGTCAAGAAAAACCTCATGTCCACTATACAGGGCACACACCAGATGGAAAGTATATTGTTGTGGCTGATCTCGGAACAGATGAACTCGTAACCTATAAAATTGAAAATGACGCGTTAGTACGTGTGCATACATTGAAAGTAAAAGCAGGTAGCGGACCAAGACATATTGCCTTTCATCCTAGTGGACAATGGGCGTATTTATTAACCGAACTACAATCTGAGGTAGTTGTTCTCAAGTATCATGAAAAAGACGGTAGCTTTACAGAAGAGCAATATATTTCTGCTTTACCAATTGATTTTAAGGGGACGAATGATGCAAGTGCTATTCATATTACGTCAGATGGAAAATATTTATATACTGGAAATCGTGGTCACAATAGTATTGCTTTATTTGAAATTGATGAATCTACTGGAAAGTTAACATTTGTTGAGCATACCCCAACTGGTGGAGAATGGCCTCGAGATTTTGTCTTAGATCCGAGTGAGTCCTTTATCGTTGCAGCGAATCAACACACAGGTAACCTCGTTCTCTTTGAACGAGATAAAGCGACTGGAAAGTTAACAAAATTACCTAGTGAAATAGAGGTACCTGAAGCGGTATGTGTTAAGTTTTTAGGATAAAATGATAAAAAATCTATTCTGTATATGTTCATACGGAATAGATTTTTTTGTTTCCTAATAAAGTTGTATTTTACTACTTATCATTCGGTGAGACAATGAGGGCCTGGGTTATTTTTGTTTGTTTAAGAGGTTCAAATTCTTTGGCATCTACTAAACCTAATTTGATCGCAGCTTCTAATTTTTCTTTATCTGGCCTTCTTATGACTTGAATGAAATCTTCTAAGTTTAATTCAGACAACTTTTTGATAGTTTCTTCTTGCTGATAGGTCGTAGCGTGACGAATATATCTTTTTAGCGTGTAATGTCCACAAGAAATTTCTGCTTTACTATACTTGCCAATGGTTTGATCTAAGACCTGATGAAAGGTCTTTTTCAACTGATTGATTTCTTGATCAATGGTCTTTTTTTGTTGTTGTAAATGAAAATATTTTTCTAATTCTACTTCAGTAATTGTGCGGGTATTTGTCAATTCTTATCCCCCCTGCATGGATCGTTTATTCATACATATGTCCAAGTAAAGTTTAATATGAAAAAAATTATTCGGTCATAGGGGAGAAGTATAGACAATCAAAGAAGAGAAACAAGTTGACTTAGATACTCGTTTCTCTTTGAATCTCTATAAATATGAATCATCTTTATCCATCAATTTCTTTTAACTGATTGACACTAACTTCTATTTCAGCATCTGGTTGATCAATTGGAAAAATACGTGCGATGTCTTTTACTTCATCTACATGTTGGATATAAACTTTTTCACCGTTATATAGGACTTGTTTCATATTAGGTGATTTGGCAATTTCCTGCGCCCGTTGACTATCCATCGAGATTCCTCCATTCTTCATCTTGAATAATTGTATCCTCTGTTAAAGCGTTAATCGCCACAACTTGTTTATTCGTCAGATTATTTAACATAAACACTGTGGCTGTTTCTGTGTCTGGATGTACTTGTTGAATGAAGACAGGAGTTCCTTCATAATGTACATTAATTAATTCTGAGGTATTAACAATTTCCTGAATTCGTTCAATGTCCATGGTTTTCTCCATCCATCATTTTTATGTGTATTATTGGATAAAAAGGTATATTTATTCATCGCAGGGTAATGAATGATGTAAAAGTTGATTTAAAAAGACTACCAACAAGTGTAACAAACGACATCATTCATCGTCTAAATGGATAAGGAAGGTGATAGGTGTGCAACAGATTAAAATAGTGTTTGTCTTGTTAATAGGTAGCTTATTGTTAATTACTGGTTGTGGTTCGAAAAGTGAAGGATATTCTTTTACTAAAGGTGATGTAGAATTTAACGAAGATGATTATCAAAAAATAATTCCAGCTAATAATGAATTAGCTTTTCAGTTAGTAACAAGAGTAGAAGCAGATGATGAGCAGAATCTGTTTATTTCACCGACGAGTGTACTGATGGCATTATCCATGGTCTATAACGGTGCAGATGGAACGACAAAGGAAGAAATGGCTAAAGCTTTACAGTTGGCAGGCATCGAAGCAGATACACTGAATCAAGCTAATGCATCCCTTGGGACAAAACTATATAAAGATACGAATGAAATCATCTTATATATGGCAAATTCGATTTGGATTAATGAGTTGTATCAATTTCAAAAAGAATTTAAACAAGCAACTGAAGATTATTATAATGCTAAAGTTCAGGAAATTGATATTTATGAGCGTAAATCTTCAAACTTAATCAATGACTGGGTCAAAGAAGCCACAAATGGGATGATTGATGAAATTGTACCAGAGCAGCTGGACGAAGATTTATTGGCATTGATCATTAATGCCATTTATTTTAAGGGTAAATGGATGTATGCTTTTGATCAAGATCAAACCCAAGATAGTACATTTTATCTTGATGATGGGACAACAACAGAAGCATCGTTCATGCATTTACAGGAAGACTTATTATATATGGAAAATGATCATCTCCAAGCTGTCCAGTTACCATATGGTAATGGTGAAATGAGTATGCAAATCTTTTTGCCCCATGAACATTTACCGATTGACCAATTCGCCGAAATGCTGACAAGCGACAATTGGTCCTTATGGCAGGATTCATTTTATGAAAAGGAAGGAACCGTGATTTTACCTAAATTCAAATTGTCCTATGAAACATCATTAAATCAAGCGTTAAAAGAATTAGGTATGCAAGAGGCATTTGCTCCAACAAGCGCTAATTTTTCTAAGATGATTACTGATGATGCGGACATTTATATAAGTGATGTGAAACAAAAAACATTTATTGAAGTAAGTGAAGAGGGAACAGAAGCATCAGCCGTCACATCAGTGGAAATGAAAGTTGCATCTCTTCCTGTAGATGGTCCGTTTAATATGGAAGTAAATCGCCCGTTCATGTTTACGATTGTCGATAATGAGACGAAAGCCATTCTTTTTATCGGAATCATGCAACAACCCGTATTTAACGAATAAGAAAAAGCGATCTCAATACGATCGCTTGATTTATTGTATATTTGTGCTTGTTTCAATGGAACGGATAACAGTTGGTAGTAGTTGATCAAAATCACTGGCAACCATGCTTGCCGAACTATTATGTTCTACCCATACATCACCACATAAACCATGTAAATACACAGCATTGTTAACTGCATCTTGCCAATGGTTGTGTGTGGTGAGCATACTGACGATCATACCAGTTAAAACATCACCACTTCCCCCTTTGGCCAGGGCATTATTTCCAGTTGGGTTGATGCATGCCTCGCCATGAGGAAAGGCAATTACAGTATATTGGCCTTTTAAGACAACAGTGATTCCGTGGGTCTTAGCATAATTTTTAGCCAAGGTGATCCGATTGGCTTGAATATCTTCAATCGACTTATTTGTGAGTCGACTAAACTCACCAGGATGTGGGGTGATAACAATCGGTTGTTTACGGTTGTTCTTTTGTTTCCATTGCTCAAGTGGGATAAGACCACCTGCATCGATGACAAGGGGGAGATCAGTTTCGTTTAATGTTTGAAGGGCCGATATAACTTGTTGCTGGTCATCAAGGCCTGGTCCAATTCCAATAGCGGCGACTTTTTCTGGTATCACCCCGTTAGCAATTTTTTGCAAACCATTTAATAAAAACGTCGCTTCTGGTACCCGGGGTGTGATCATTGATGCTGCTTTAGTTGTAGTGGCAATCGTTAATTTACCAGTGCCTGTCCGTATCGCACCAATGCCAGCTAATAACGCACTTCCAGGCATATGATCGCTCCCTGCGATTAATAGGCTCGTACCGAAAGTACCTTTATGACCCGCTTGTTGTCGCAATGGCCAAGTCTTTTGTACGTCTGTTTTGGTTAATAGCCGTATGTTGCTCGTTTGCTTTAAGCCAATATCAACAACTTGTATGTTGCCAAAAAATTGACTTGCAGGTAATAAAAATGCAGCTGGTTTATACCCATGAAGGCAAAATGTATAATCGGCTATAATTGCTTCATCGACTTTCCCATGATCAGCTTGTACACCTGTTGGCAGATCAATGGATATCTTCAGTGCATCCTTTTGATTACACCATGTAATGATTTCTTGAATGTTTTTATGAAGGGGAAGTTTTGTGCCAATACCGAGTAAACTATCAATAATGACGTCATAGGTTTGCTCCTGATTCCATAAATCAACTGAAAAACCTTGGCTTTCATAATAGCGCAAATGTTCTTTGGCGACTTTTGTTTTAGGTTCACCAAGCGGGAAGGTCAAGGTGACTTGGTAACCATGCATTTTTAAATACCGAGCAAGGACAATACCATCGCCGCCGTTGTTACCTTTACCAGCTAAAATTAAGATCCGATCATTTTCATTTAATAATGATTGGATATGTTGAAATAACCCGCTACCGGCATTTTCCATCAAAGTATACATAGACAGTCCTTGAGCAACCGCTTGTTTGTCAATCTGGCGAATCTCATTTTCGTGATATACATACATCATACATACCTCCATCTAAAGCCTATTTTATCATGGGAAAAATGGAATGACATAGACCTAGTAGCTTGTGGAATGGTTTTGTTATAATACAACTATCTAATAGATTATTGGAGCGATGATATTGGCAAAACAAAAATATTATGTTGTCTGGTCGGGAAAAAAAACAGGGATTTATTCTTCTTGGGCAGAATGTAAAGAACAAGTTATTGGTGTGAAGGGTGCAAAGTATAAATCATATCCAACGAAAGAATTGGCTGAACTAGCATTTAAACGAGGACACGATATTAGTGAAACCACTAGTGAGAAAACAACATTGTCACTGAAAGGACAAAAAGATATTATTGAGGAAAGTATTTCAGTCGATGCGGCTTGTAGCGGTAATCCTGGTGATATGGAATATCGGGGTGTTTATACGAAAACAGGAAAAGAACTTTTCCACTATGGACCAGTACAAAATGGGACGAATAACATTGGTGAATTCTTGGCTATTGTCCATGCATTGGCATGGCTAAAGCAAAGAGATAGTAAACTACCGATTTATTCGGATTCTCAAATTGCTTTAAATTGGGTCCGGCAAAAGCAAGCTAAAACAACCATTCCTCAGACGGATGAGTATGAGAAAGTGTGGAATCTTATCCATCGCGCTGAGCATTGGTTAAGACAACATTCATATGACAATCCATTGTTAAAATGGGAGACACATCTATGGGGCGAAATCAAGGCTGATTTTGGTAGAAAATAATTGTTTGTGAATCATCTCGAGTGGCAACAATTGCACGGGGGATGATTTTTTATTGGTCACTTATCGGCTCGAAGCCAATGTTTCATTGACTTCATTTCAAGAATATGTTAAAAAATAAGTGGGCTAGCACTCCTGTTAGTCGAGTGCTAAAAACTAGGCAATGATCTTTTAAAGGAGTGGTTGCATGGAAAAAAAGCAATTTCAGGCTGAATCGAAACGACTATTAGAATTAATGATCAACTCAATTTATACGAATAAAGAAGTATTTTTACGGGAATTAATTTCTAATGCTAGTGATGCCATTGACAAAATTTATTATCAAGCACTGACCGATGATTCAATCACATTTAACCCAGACAACTACTACATTAAAATTGAAAGAGATCCGGATAAACGACTGTTAACAATTATTGATACAGGTATTGGTATGACAAAAGACGAACTAGAAAATAATCTAGGTACAATTGCTAAAAGTGGTTCATATGCTTTTAAACAAGAACATGAAATTAAAGATGGCCATGATATAATTGGGCAATTCGGTGTCGGTTTTTACTCAGCATTTATGGTTGCTGATCAAGTGACAGTCATTAGTAAGGCATTAGGAAGTGACGAAGCTTATAAGTGGGAATCAACAGGAACTGATGGTTATACTATTGAACCTTACGAAAAAGAAGAAGTTGGTACAAAAATTATTCTAAAGATCAAGGAAAATACTGAAGAAGAATCATACGATGATTATCTTGAGGAGTATCGATTAAGGGAAATCATAAAGAAATACTCCGACTTTATTCGCTATCCAATCAAAATGGACGTCACGAAAAGTAAACCAAAAGACGATGATCAAGAAGAGTATGTTGATTACGTAGAGGAAGAAACGATCAATAGCATGGTTCCGATCTGGAAAAAGAACAAAAATGAATTAACCGATGAAGATTATGAAAACTTTTACCGTGAAAAGCGCTTTGGTTTCGATCAACCACTCAAACATATTCATACGAGTGTCGATGGCATGATTCGTTATCATGCGATCTTGTATATTCCTGAGACCATTCCCTTTGATTACTATACAAAAGAGTATGAGAAAGGCTTAGAGCTTTATGCGAACGGCGTATTAATTATGGAAAAATGCGCTGATTTACTACCGGACTATTTCAGCTTTGTGAAAGGTATTGTTGACTCAGAAGATTTGTCGCTCAACATTTCTCGAGAAATGCTTCAGCATGATCATCAATTAAAACGAATTGCTAAAAACTTACATCGTCGCATTAAAAACGCCTTGAAAGATATGTTGAAAAATGAACGCGAGAAATATGAAAAGTTTTATGAATCCTTTGGTAGACAATTAAAATTTGGCGTCTATCAAGATTTCGGTGCCCATAAAGAAGAGTTACAAGACTTACTTATGTTCTACTCATCAACCAAGAAGAAGATGGTTACCCTTGATGAGTATGTATCTAGAATGCCAAAAGAACAAAAGTATATTTACTATGCTACCGGTGAATCGATTGAACGGATTGAAAAACTACCCCAAACAGAGCTTGTAGCGGATAAAGGATTTGAGATTTTATACTTTACCGAGGATATTGATGAATTTGCTATCCAAATGTTAATGAAATACGAAGACAAGGAATTTAAGTCCGTTTCTAGTGGTGATCTCGGCATTGAGGATGAAGACAGTCAAGAAGCAAAAGAGGAACAAAAGGAACATCAAGCATTATTTGACTATATGAAAGAAGTGTTATCAGATAAAGTCAAAGATGTTCGTGCATCTAAGCGGTTAAAAACTCATCCAGTTTGCTTATCAGCCGATGGTCAAGTGTCAATAGAGATGGAAAAGATCTTGCAATCAATGCCAGATAATCAACATATTCAAGCTGAAAAAATTCTTGAAATTAATGTTAATCATGACGTTTTCCAAGCACTAAAGTCAGCCTATGATCAGGATAAAGAGAAAGCCAAATTATATACTAATATTTTATATCAGCAAGCATTGCTCATTGAAGGTTTACCAATCGAAGATCCTGTTCAATTTACCAATGATATTTGTAAAGTGATGGTATAAAAAATTAGCAGCCAAACATGTTCAGATCAACGTGGACATGTTTGGCTTTTTTTTCGTTATTATTCAACCATTTCATCTCTGATTAACTTAAATCAGCTATAATGTTTTGCTTGCAAGTTTGCACTTCATCAATAATTTTTGTGAGCAATTGTGTCGTGAGGCGATATTTCGGCACACTGACACTAAAGGCACCAAAGTTCCTTCCATTGACAGTAATACTAGCGCCAACACAAAAGACATCTTCTTCATGTTCAGCATCATCAAATGCATATCCTAAATTACGAATTCTCTTAATTTCTTTCTTCAAATCAGTTTTTGAAGTAATTGTTTGAGCTGTCTTCGGCAGGAGTTCATTTTTTTGTAAATATTCCTCAAATTTTTCATCTGGTAGATCGGCTAATAACGCCTTCCCCATAGCAGAGCAATATAGTGGAATCGATTTACCAATTTGGGAAGAAAGGTTAACAGGATTTTTACTTTCTATTTTTTCGATATATACAACCCTATTATGATCCATGATCCCTAAATGTATCGTTTCCATTGTTGCTTCCTGTAATTGTTGTAAATGGGTTCTAGATACTTCTTTAATATCCATTTGTTCAATACTACGTTGGGCAAAACGAGTCAGTGTCGGTCCTAGACTAAATTCTTGATTATTTGGATTACGTTGAACATAACCAATTATCTCTAGGGTATTTAATATTTTTGAAGCTGTTGAGTTGGTCAAGTTCGTATGTTCGACAATTTGATAGAGTCTCTGTGGTTCTTGACATTCAGCTAAATATAATAAAATTTGATTTGCTTTAATTAATACCGTTCCATATGGCTGTTTATTTTGTTTAGACATATTCACTAACAACTCCTTTGATTAGCCATGATGAAGTGATTAAATATGTTGCTAAACCAATTCATAAATACTATTGTATACGCTTGAATAACCTAATTCTATTATATATAATAAACATAAAAGTTTCCATATAATAAAGTTATTTTCCATAAAGGAAAATACATCTAGGAGGGAAATGATGCAAAAATTACAAACATTAACAAGTTTAATAGAAAACGGTGTTGTCGCTGTTATCCGGGCAGATTCTAAAGAAGAAGCAATAAAAACGTCTAAAGCTTGCGTAAATGGCGGCATAAAGGGAATTGAAATTACTTTTACAGTAGACGGTGCTACAGATATCATTCGAGAGTTATCGAAGGAATTTAAGGATGACGAAGAAGTCATTATTGGTGCGGGAACTGTGCTCGATGCCATTACAGCAAGAGTGGCCATTTTAGCTGGAGCTAAGTTTGTCGTTAGTCCGAGTTTTGACCGTGAAACGGCTAAATTATGTAATTTATATCAAATACCATACATGCCTGGTTGTATGACGATTACGGAAATGAAACAGGCGTTAGAATGGGGTGTTGATATTATTAAGTTATTCCCTGGGAATACATATGGACCAGCATGGATCAAGTCAGTGAAAGCACCATTACCGCAAGTGAATTTAATGCCAACCGGGGGTGTTGATCTTGATAATGTGCAAGATTGGATTAAACATGGATCAGTGGCAGTTGGAATTGGTGGAAATTTAGTTAAATATGCTAAAACAGGTGAATTTGACAAAGTAACTGAAACAGCCAGGAAGTTTGTTGAAAAAGTACAAGAAGCTAGAGAGGGATAACAATGAGTAAAATAGTTACTTTTGGTGAAATGTTATTACGGCTTTCTAGTACGAATGGCGAAAGAATTGCTCAAGCACAACAATTTAATTGTCATTATGGCGGTGCTGAAGCTAATGTAGCTGTTGCTTTAGCTCATTTCGGCCATGATGCTTATTTTGTCAGTAAACTGCCAGACAATCCACTCGGGGTGGCGGCCAAAAGACATCTACAAGCAAATGCGGTTTATACAGATTACCTATTGACAGGTGGCGAGCGTTTAGGAACCTATTACTTAGAAACAGGTGTAGGGGAACGGAGTTCACAAGTAACCTATGACCGGAAGTATTCAAGTATTACCACAATAAAGTGGGATGATTTAGACTTTGATCGCATGTTTCAAGATGCGGATATATTTCATGTTTCCGGTATAACACCTGCTTTATCGCCTGAATTACAAGAAATTACTTTAAAGGCTTTACAGAAAGCGCATGAGAATGGTGTAAAAACGAGTTTTGACTTTAATTATCGATCAAAATTGTGGAGTCAACAAGAAGCGGGCAAAATCTTACGAAAATTATTGCCATATGTAACGATTTGTTCGTGTAGCGCTTTAGATGCAATTTACTTATTAGGCATTGAAGAAGCAGATGAATCATTAACGAAAGAAAAGCAATTAATTTACTACTATGAAAAAATTCAACAATTGTATCCAAATATTAAATATCTGTGCTCTACATTTAGAGAAGTCTATTCAGCATCACATCATGCATTACAAGGTAACTTTTATATGCAAGGATCACTTTATCAGTCAAAAGTCCATCAGCTAAATCCTATTATTGATCGGGTTGGTGGTGGCGACGCATTTATGTCTGGCATCTTATTAGGCGTTTTAGAGCAAATGACACCAGATAAAACAGTGTCCTTTGCAACAGCTGCATCTGCCTTAAAACATACCGTACACGGTGATTGCATTACTTTTACTAAACAAGAAGTATTATCCTTTATGGACAATCATACAGGAGCGATTACTCGCTGATGATGAAATTCGACTGAATATTTGTTATCACATCTTGGTAGGAGGTACATCTATGAAACCATTAACGAAAGTAAACATGACTAAACAGGAATACCCAGAAAAAGTGCTCCAGTTTGGCGAAGGAAATTTTCTGAGAGCTTTTGTCGATTGGCAAATTGAACAACTAAATCAAAACACTGATTTTAATGGTAGTGTTGTTGTCGTGCAACCAATTGAAAAAGGCTTGGTTGATCAGTTAAATGAACAGGATGGGTTGTACACACTATATTTAGAAGGAATGAAAGATGGCAAACCAGTTAGTGAACATATGCTGATTCAATCTATTAGTCGAGGTTTGAAACTTGAAACCCAATATGATGAATATTTAGCTGTCGCAGAAAATCCTGCATTACGGTTTATTTTTTCCAATACGACAGAGGCAGGGATTGCTTTTAATGATAAAGATCAATTAACCGATCGTCCCCAAGCTTCTTTTCCAGGTAAATTAACAGCATTCTTATATCATCGTTATCAAACGTTCCAAGGAGATCGTGATAAAGGTTGTATTATCATTCCGTGTGAATTAATTGATCGTAACGGTGAAAAGTTAAAGGAACTGATTTTAAAGTATGCTGAGTTATGGAATTTAGAGGACGGTTTTGTTAATTGGCTCCATGAGGCAAACACTTTTTGTAATAGTTTAGTAGACCGTATTGTACCCGGTTTTCCTAAAGATAAAATAGAGAAAATTAATGAGGAACTAAAGTACCAAGACAATCTTGTTGTTGTCGGAGAACAGTATTATTTATGGGTCATCGAGGGACCAGAATGGATTCGAAAAGAATTTCCAGTTGATCAAGCGAACTTAACAAATACGCTATTTGTTGATGATATGACACCTTATCGGACAAGAAAGGTAAGAATTTTAAACGGTGCCCATACAGCGATGACGCCAGTTGCTTATCTATATGGACTTGATACTGTTCGCGAGGCAGTTGAACATCCAGTCACCGGCAAATTTATCAATGAGCTCGTTTTCGAAGAGATCGTTCCCATCTTAGATCAACCGAAAGAAGAATTGATTTCCTATGCGCATGACGTATTGGATCGTTTTCTCAATCCATTTATCAAGCACTATCTTATCGATATTGCTTTAAACTCAACTTCAAAATATAAAACGAGAAATCTTCCATCCTTAATAGATTATTTGAAACAAAAGGATCACTTGCCAAAAAGGTTAGTCTTTTCATTAGCTGCTCTAATCTTGTTTTATGAAGGAAAACGTGGAGATGAGACAATAGATTTAGCCGATGATGCACACGTATTAGATGTATTTACGAGTGCATGGAATCAATTCAATGGTACGAAGGAAAGTATGCTCGAACTAGCAACGAAAATTTTAAGTGATGAGTCATGTTGGGGTGAAAATTTAAATGAACTACCTGGGTTAACTGAGCTTGTGGCGGATTATTTATTTGACATGAAAACAAAAGGGATCGTGCAAACCCTTGAAGAACAGGTAGCTAATTTTTAACCTGAGTAGGAGGAAAAGCAACATGAACTATATTCAGATCAATGAAAATGATAATGTATTCATCGCTTTAACAGATTTACCAAAGGGGCATACAATCACGCTAAAAGACAAAACCATTCACTTAAAAGATGATCTAAAACGGGGCCATAAATTTGCCGTTGTGCCTATTGAAAAAGGTGAAAATATTATCAAATACGGCTCACCAATAGGCCATGCAACCAACACCATTCAAGTAGGTGAGCATGTTCATACCCATAATACAAAAACGAATTTGGATGGCTTATTAACTTATACGTATGAGCAAAGGCTAGTTGAAAACCCTTATCAAAACGAAAATTTAACCTTTAAGGGCTATCGGCGTAAAAATGGTGACGTGGGTATCCGGAACGAACTATGGATTGTCCCGACAGTAGGCTGTGTAAATGGTGTATCAGAAACGATCATCAACCGTTTTATTCATGAAGTAGGTGACATCCATCCTTTTGAAAATGTCCTTGTGTTAAAACACAATTACGGGTGTTCCCAATTAGGAGATGATCATGAACATACGAAAACGATCTTACAAAATGCTGTCGTCCATCCTAATGCTGGGGGCGTGCTCGTGCTTGGTCTTGGCTGTGAAAATAATACGTTAGCAGAATTTCGTAATAGTCTTGGTGAATATGATGAGGAGCGGGTTAAGTTTTTAGTTGCCCAAGAGGTAGACAACGAGATTGAAGCAGGCGTGAAATTGTTAAAAGAAATATATGAAGTAGCCCAATCAGATCAACGAGAAGATGTGCCATTATCTAAGCTAAAAGTCGGATTGAAATGTGGTGGATCAGATGGTCTATCAGGCATTACTGCTAATCCGCTATTAGGAAAATTGTCAGACTATCTTGTCGCCCAGGGAGGAACGACTGTTTTAACAGAAGTACCAGAAATGTTTGGGGCAGAAACAATTTTAATGGAGCGGGCCAAAGATAAGCAGACCTTTGATAAAATAGTAGAATTAATCAATGATTTTAAGCAGTACTTTATTGATCATCATCAACCGGTTTATGAAAATCCATCACCAGGAAATAAGGATGGCGGTATTACTACTTTAGAAGATAAATCCCTAGGTTGTACACAAAAAGCAGGCACTTCAATGGTTACCGATGTGCTTAAATATGGTGAGCGGCTAAAAGAAACTGGCTTAAACTTATTAAGTGCACCAGGAAATGATCTTGTCGCATCTTCAGCATTAGCAGCTTCTGGATGTCAACTTGTTTTATTTACGACTGGTCGAGGAACGCCCTTTGGAACCTTTGTGCCGACGGTAAAAGTATCGACGAATACACCATTATATGAAGCTAAGAAACATTGGATTGATTTTAATGCGGGGTCAATCTTAGAACAAGATCAAGAGACCGTATTGCGAGAATTTATTGACTATATTATTAAAGTAGCTAGCGGCGAAAAGGTCAATAATGAAATGAATGGTTATCGTGAATTAGCGATTTTCAAAACAGGAATTACATTGTAAGTAGCGTGTTATGTGTTAACCATATTATTTTTTAAAACGAATATGTGAATTATTGAACAGAAACCTTTCACGATTTAACAGTGGAAGGTTTTTTGTTGTCTTGATGCAAAAAGAGGAGGATGGCTACATGTTCGTATGCCAAATCGAGGGGGATATAATAAGAAGGAAGAGTAAAGGCATTTCTATCATTTTTGTTAAATATTGTCACTTCTATGATTAAGCTGAGTAGAATAATAGAAAGCCATGAAATTGATCAGAGGTGTTGATCAAATTGATGCTAGCACCTCGTTGAAAATAGATTATCTTTTAATTGATACGCTACGCTAGATGGCTTTATACGTTATTGCTTGTTCTACGCATTAAATTCTATCAATATATGTGGCGAATTTGAATAGGTTTTATTGAACTTAGAGCAAATGAATGATGGTTGTTAAAGAACATTCAATTGCGTCATTTTTTTTCACAAATCCTAGATCTAAATAACTAGGTAAAAAGGGTTAGTGTTTTACGTCAACAATAGTGTTAACGAGAAATGAATGGTACTGGAGATACTTTTTTTGAAGATATGGTGTGTCAAACATATAACGAGTTTGAGAATGAGGTGTGTATAGATGAGTAAGAAAGTTTTCCTTGATCCTGGACACGGCGGCCACGACTCTGGAGCAGTCGGAAATGGTTTGAAAGAAAAGGATATCGTTTTAAAAATTGCAACCTATGCTAGAGATTTTTTAAGCACTAACTATGACGGTGTCTCGATTCGAATGAGTCGAAATAGTGATACATTCGTTTCCTTATCTAAACGGACAACCGATGCTAATAATTGGGGTGCAAACGTATATATATCAATTCATGTTAACGCAGCTTCATCGCCATCAGCAACTGGTTACGAAGATTATATTTGGAACGGAAACGTAAGCCAATCTACTAAAGATTTACAAAATAGTATTCATCGTGAGATGGCAAAAGTATTTAAGTCATTTCGTAATCGGGGCAAGAAACGCGCAAACTTTCACGTGTTAAGGGAAAGCCGAATGTCTGCTGTCTTAACTGAGTCATTATTTATTACAAATCAAAATGATGCGGCATTTCTAAAAAAGGATAGTAACCTCAAGAAGATAGCTGAACATTTAGCGATCGGTATTGCCAAATATTTTAATTTAAGTAAGAAATCACCTTCAACTCAACCTAGTAATTCTAATTCTGTACCTTCTGGTGGAACTTATACAGTTAAATCAGGGGACACGCTTACAAAAATCGCTAAAAAGCATGGGACAACCGTGGATGAATTAGTAAGACTAAATAATATTAGCAATCCCAATTTAATTAGAGTGAATCAAATACTGCGACTTCCAGGTGGACCTGTATACCATATTGTAAAACGTGGTGACACAGTCAGCAAGCTAGCTTCACAATATGGTAGTACGCAAAACCAAATTAAAAATTGGAATAAACTAAAAGATATCAATTTAATTAGAGTGGGTGAAAAGCTTAGAGTCAAATAATTATATTAGTAATGACAGGAAACAGTCACTTTTATATAAGACATGAGAAAAAAGCAAGTGGAGAAAGAATGATTCATTTTTCCACTTGCCTTACTGATTTTTGAGTAAAATCACAGTCCGCTATATTATATATTGTCGGCTAATGCCACCAGGATGTATATTGATAATTACTTTACTTTAATCTTTGTTTTGACGATTGTTAAATCTGGATTTAAATCTTTTTCTTCAGTTAAGGCCAAAACAGGGTAACCGTCTACATCAAAGTGGACGCGGCGAATACCCGAACTACGTGGTGCTTTAATGCCTGGACGGGGACGGGCATGGTATGTATTCCACACGTTTCCGTCTTCGTCAGTTACAAAGGCGTTATGCCCTGGTCCATACTCCCCTTCGACATCATTTAATGTTAGTATTGGATAGTTTGATTTCACCCAGCTTGCTGGATCCAATAAATCTGCATCAACATCTGCTGTTAACAGTCCGACAACGTATGTACTGTCAACTGCAGCACCAGAAATCGTTAAGAATATTTTTCCGTCACGAATGAGTGGATATGGTCCTTCGACAACAGGTGTATGGTTATTGTCCCAACCATAGTCAGGCTTGGCGATTGTTACAATATCTGAAATTAACTGCCAAGGCTCATCGGGATCAATTTCTGCTATACAAATCCATGCACCAAGGTCATATGGTTTGAGTGGACGATGAGACCATGAGACAAAATAGCGATCTTGAATAGGAATAACGGTCATATCAAGCGAAATACCATTTTCGATTAACGGTGTACCGTCTTTTTTCACCACTTTACGAGGTCTTTCCCAATCTTCTCTAATCATTGGGTTACCGCCTTCTTTTAAAGCCATTACTTGACAAGCTTGTTCTTCGAATCCACCAGATGATCCAGCATGGAAAATATAGAAGCGGTCGTTTACGATATGAAATTCTGGCGCCCACAATAGGCTCTTAATTTCCGGATATTGTTTTGTATCTAAAATCAGTACTTCTTGTGCCGTAACTAGACCAGGAATCGTATCAGCTTCGCGAATATATAAACTGTTATTGTCATCAGCATCATTCGTTGCAATAAAGTAGTACTTGCCCTGCCATTTACCAACACATGGGTCAGCTCGATGCCATGCAATCGGGAATGGAAAATGGTCTTGATGCACTTTACCTCTCACTTCATATTCTCCAGGTACATTAAAATCAATATGATCTATATACCAATCAATTCTCTTCTCGCTTGTTGTACCATCACTATAAACTGCTGTCGCTTTTACATTAGCTAACTCCTCTTCTGATGATACTTCAATGGATTCTGGTAATTTAATTTCGATATTATGTGGTGTAATTAACTTTTTGATGAGATAATCTCCAAGCTCATCTGAAATTTCAATTGTATTTCTTGGAATAACCCCTTCAATGTCAGTTTCAAAATTATCAAAGTTCTCTAATGGCAGACGGTCTATTTTCTTCTTATTATCTAAGTTAACCGCTGATCTAAAGTCAGTAGTTGTCACTTGATAACAAGCCCCATTATCTTCTTGCCAATTGATCACATATTGATCTAATGATTGATCATAATGGGCTGTGACATCAACAATTGTTTCGTCTGAGAGCTTAAATAATGGTAATTCAGTATACTGTAATAAGTTTTTTGATTCGAAAACTAAAATACTACCCTTACTGATTTCATCTTGGGTGCCATCTGGATTTACCCGAACCGCTACAACGATAAATCCATCCTGTTTATCTTTCAATAGCCATGAGTTTACAAGTGATTTCGGATGTAACACTTCATTTTCATCTTCATATGCTTTGGCAAAAAGAATACCGAAGTTTTCATTCAACGCTTTAAATGGTTCGTCACCTTTTTTGATGGCTAGGTGCATGCTTTTTGCGAGTTTTTCGCTATAAAGGTCAGTATGTTTTTCTTTACGTTGATAATTTAATAATGTGTACATCATCATACCTTCTTTCTTTGTTTATTTTATGTGTATATTTTATAATATTTATAATAGGATTGATTTTTCCTATTATTTAACCTGAGAGGGGTGCAACATGAATCATATTCGTTATATCGGCTATGACATCAAACATGATGCTAATTTTGTGTTTGATTTACCAAACGGGCATGATTGTTGGCTTCTATTACTAACTCATACGCCAGCTTACTTCTATGTCAATGGCCGTATAGAAGAATACCCGGCTTATTCTGCTGTATTATTTCCCCCAAATCAAAAAATCTATTATGCCGCTAGTCAATCAATCTATGAAAACGATTGGATTCGATTTGATTCGGATGAAGCGTATGTATGTGATTTTCCAATTCAAGGTAAGCCTTTTTCACCCCAGGATCCGGAGTATTGTCACCAAATTATAAAACTATTAGCTTGGGAACATGCTGAATCCAATGATAAATCAGGCGAAATTATATCCCTTTTGTTGCAAGTCCTGTTTAATAAATTACTTGATCAACAACATGATAATTTAGCGATTCAGCATCAGCTCGTACAGTTACGTAAGGAAATCTATAACTCACCCGAAAAAGAGTGGTCAGTAAACTTAATGGCAGAAAAGTTAAATATTAGCCCAAGTTATCTCCAAGCAATTTATAAGGAGAAATTCGGTATTTCTTGTATGAATGATGTCATCAATCGTCGAATAAAATTTGCTCAAGACCAATTGCTAAACTCTAATCTATCAGTTCATGAAGTCGCTTTAATGGCTGGTTATCAAAATATTGAGCATTTTCATCGCCAATTTAAAAAAATGACCAAGCTGACACCACTTGAGTATCGAAGAATCACAAAGAAGGAATTAGGAATATGAGCTGAAAAGCATTTTGCATCGCACTACTATATTTATATTACAAGATTATGCTGGGAAATGAATTGATATATGGTATTTATTAATTGACTTATCCTATGATCTGATGAGAAACTGTATTTTTTTGAAGTTTAACCCAATTTTAGATTTTGCAAACGGGATCTCCCACTGTATGCCCTGGAGTTATGAGCTTGCTATCTGTTTCCTTATTTAATGCTATTTCCAAGAGAGGAATAGGTCATCATTCTGCTAGGTTTACAGACTATGGGGATCGTGGCTAACTTCGTCTCGGCTTTGTATTTATTGTGATTTAATAAAGGTTCGGATATTTGTTATACTTGTATCAGTCAAAGCGATCTTGTACCCTATAAAAAAACGTATATTCGGTTAAGTTTTATAAATAAGATATCAACTTAGTATGTAGAGTCGTTACGAAATCATTGGATTCGATAGATTGAACATGATTTATTATAAAACACCTTAAAATAGGACTAAGGAGTAAAGTGATGGTAGATACGAACGATAATATAACGAGATTAACGATAGATGATAAAGAAATTATTATTATTGGTACAGCCCATGTATCACGACAAAGTGCTGAGCAGGTGAAGGAAGTTATCATGTTGGAGGAGCCTGATGCTGTTTGTATTGAGTTAGACGAGCAACGGTATCAGACAATTACCGATAATCGCTGGAAAGATATGGACATCTTTAAAGTCATTAAAGAGAAAAAAGCAAACCTTCTCTTAATGAATCTAGCCATTTCATCCTTTCAAAAACGAATGGCCGCTCAATTTGACATTAAACCAGGACAAGAAATGATTCAGGGTATTGAATCTGCCCAAGAAGTTGGCGCTGAACTTGTATTAGCAGATCGAAATATCCAGACGACTTTCGCACGAATTTGGGGTAATATCGGTTTAAAAGGCAAGGCAATGCTCCTAACCCAAGTTATCTTTAGTATTTTTAGTCGAGAAACAATTACTGAAGAAGAGTTAGAAGAAATGAAGTCACAAGATATGCTTGATTCTATGCTCCAAGAATTTACCGAACATTTTCCAAAACTAAAGAAACCATTAATCGACGAACGAGATCAATATTTAGCTCAAAAAATTAAACAAGCACCTGGGAAAAAAATTGTTGCGGTTGTCGGTGCGGCACATGTTCCTGGTATAACAAAAGAAATATATCGTGATCATCAATTAGCGGAATTGGAAACTGTCCCACCAAAATCGAAGACGCCTAAAATAATAGCCTGGGCCATCCCTATTTTCTTGTTATTGATTATTGCCTATACATTTTACGCTAATCCATCTGCTGGTTGGCAACAAACGATCAGTTGGATTATATGGAATGGCTCATTCGCTGCAATCGGAACTGCGGTTGCCTTAGGTCATCCCCTCGCTATCTTAACGGCACTTATTGCAGCACCGATTACGTCGTTAAATCCGTTAATCGCAGCAGGTTTTTTTGCTGGTCTTGTCCAAGCCTATTTCCGACGACCAAGTGTCAGGGACTTTGAGGAATTGTCTGAGGATGTGTATAGTGTAAAAGGCTTTTGGAGAAATCGAGTAACGAGAATTTTATTAATCGTCATTTTAGCAAATGTAGGAAGTTCTTTAGGTACTTTAGTTGCTGGCATTGATGTCTTTAGGGTGTTTATTGAAAACTTATAGAAAAACAAGGCTGGTAATAGCGGATGATCACGCTGTTTTACCAGCTCTTTATTAATGACTTCTTAGCGCTTACATTTTTAGTGTCGTTTATTTAACCAAAGGACCCCTGACTTAGCTAAACGTGGCAATAGACCCGTTACTGGTCTCTGGAACAAATTACCGAAACCATCTGTCTTTCCTAATGTGCCTAAGGTACCTTTTAATTTGATTTCTTCAGGCTTTTGTGGTTCTTCCTTACGAAGAATAGATAATAATACTTTTGCTGCCTGCTCACCTTGTTGTTTAGCTAGCTGAGCACTTGGCGAGTGTATAGATGAGGCTACGTCCCCGACTACAAAAATATTTGGCTGGTCTGGAACTTGGAAAAATTCATTAACGATGATTTTTTCATAAGGATCTTTAGCAAAAGGAAGTTGACGGACAATCTGATTTGGACGTACACCGGCTGTCCAGATTGTTACGTCATTTAAATAACACACTCCATTATTACAAACACCGTCTTCCTCGACATATTCAACATTGGCGTGATGTAGAACTTCTACGTCGTTACGATCAAACCATTCTTTGACATAATCTTGAATCTTACTATCAAAGGCTGGTAGGATGGCTGCACCACGATCAAGCAGTTTAATATTTAAATCAGGCCTACTTTCTCTAATTTCTGATGCGACTTCAATACCACTTAAGCCAGCACCCACAACGGATACTTTTCCGTAGGCTTTTAAATTTCCGATGGCTAATCCAGCATATCTAGCTTGAGAAAATGTTTGAACACTGTTTGTATATTCTGCAGCTCCCTTCACTTGGTGGTAGTTATCTTCACTACCAAGGGCGATGATCAAATAATTGTAGGAAATGTTTTTATCCTTACTCATGATGACTTGTTGATTGATATGGTCAATCTCTTTGATTTCGCCAAATACGTATTGCACCCGTTCGTCTTTGGGAAAACTTTTTCGTACGTCGCGATCAGCCGCTGTACCCGCTGCAATCGTATAAAATTCTGTTTTTAATGAGTGATATGGATTCCGATCAATAAGGATGATTTCTACTTGGTCCGGTAATTTTTCTTCTATTAAGGTGGTCAACACTTTCATGCCCCCGTACCCACCACCTAAAATGACTACCCTCTCCATGCCTATGTCCCCCCTATTACATTGGATGAGTATCCTTCATCTTTAAGATTAGCAAAACTTAAACTAGAAAACTAGTCAACTACAGTGAATATATTGAAAATAAGAAATCCATAGAATAAAGTGAACTTGCGTTTTAATTAATAGCTAACATGTTTGATGTTATGTATAATATCTAATGAATTAACATTGTTAAGAAATTACAGAAAAGTAGGAGGCGTTTTTTTGCATACTGAAGAAACTTTATTACAACAACTGGCGGAACTCGGTATCGATCCCAAGGGAACGTTATTGGTTCATTCATCTATGAAAAGTATTGGACAAGTAGAAGGTGGCGCTGATACGGTATTAGATGCATTTTCAACTTATATGAAAGATGGATTGCTCGTTTTGCCTGCAATGACTTGGTCTTATATTAATCGAAATAATCCTTATTTTTATGTAAATGAAAGTGAAAGTTGTGTCGGCATATTAACCGAACTGTTTTGGCGAAGACCCAATGTAGTTCGTTCATTACACCCGACCCATTCAGTTGCAGCACTAGGTAAAGATGCCAAGTCTTTTACAGAAGGTGATGAAAAATTTGATACACCTTGCGCACGTGGTTCAGTCTACGGGAAGATGTTGGATCGCCAAGGGCAAATATTGCTAGTTGGTGTTGATCTGCGCCGATGCACGTTTATCCATGGAATTGAAGAGTGGATGGATGTTCCAGGAAGAGTGTCTGATCATCATGAACAACTGTATACGGTACTTCCAGATGGAACGAAAATTTCTGTTCCCCAACGTAGGCATACCAGTTCTTGGTCTGAACATTATTGGAAAGTAGAAGAAGTACTTGCCAAACGAGGTGCAATTACGTACGGTAAGTTTGGCGATGCTGATGTAATCGTTTGCGATACAGTAAAAATGTATCAAGATATTTCTAAAATGTTAGCGATCGATCTTGACTTATTTGGCGATAATGAACCTTTAGCCGATGAGATTGTTGACATCATGCTAAGTGAGAAAGAACATGTAAAGATTGATGGTTAATATACATATACCAATGGCAGCATCTTAACAACGATGCTGCCATTTTATATATCATTATTCCATTAAGTCAGCGACGATTTCATATGATTTCAAGCGATCCGCATGATGATAAATTTGTGAATGGATAATCACTTCATTTGCTTTTGTTTGCTCAATGAAACGATGTAGTTTTTCTTTTACTTCCTTAGGGTTGCCGACAATAGTTGCATCAGATTGAAGGGTTTTTTCCATAACTATGCGTTCGTGATATGACCATTTTTCTTCTAAGATATCAATCGGTGGTTGCAATTTTGTATTTTCCCCTCTTTGTAAGCTTAAATATTGCTGTTGCATCGATGTTGCTAAATATTGCGCTTCCTTCGTCGTTTCCGCGGCAATGATATTAACAGCCACCATTGTGTAAGGTTCTGTTAATACATCAGAAGGTTGGAAATGTTGATGATAAATATGTAATGCAGGTAACGTATACTCAGCTGAGAAATGGCTGGCAAATGAAAAAGGCAATCCTTTTTCAGCAGCTAAGCGGGCACTGTAATCACTTGATCCGAGCAACCAGATCGGAATCTGTAATCCTTCCCCTGGAATGGCACGTACAGGGGCCGATGGATTGTGGCTGAAATAGCCTTGTAATTCTTCAACTTGTTCTGGGAAGTCATTCACATGACTATTCAGTGTTCTTCTTAGTGCAATAGCAGTTAATTGATCCGTACCAGGCGCACGACCAAGTCCTAAATCAATTCGATTGGGGTATAAGGTTTCTAGTGTTCCGAATTGTTCAGCGACTACTAATGGTGCATGATTAGGCAACATAACCCCACCAGCACCAATGCGAATGTGGTTCGTTTTTTCGGCAATATGCCCCATTAATACCGATGTTGCTGAACTTGCAATACCTGGCATATTGTGATGCTCCGCTAACCAAAAACGTTTAAACCCCCATTTTTCAACATGCTGTGCTAAATCAACACTATTTTTAAATGCGTCACGTACTTGACTTCCTTCAGTTACAGGGGCTAGATCAAGCACTGATAGTGGGACACCATTAAATGTCTTTTCCTTTGTCATCCCCATCATCCTTTTTAATTTGTTATTAAGGAATATTACGTGGTTTATCCTGCTTCGTCCACTAAGATGCTCTATCGAGTTGGGATCTTATTTAGATTAATTCATACTGATGTTAGAAAGCTATTTTAAAACATGATCATTTTGCTGAATAAAAAAAGAACTGTGCACAAATTGACACAGTCTTTAAGATTCTTCACCAGAACCGTATAAATATGCTTTTAATTCATCCTTACTCGTTCGCTCAGACATTTTGACTTTTGCCCGATAAGAAGCCCGAAGAACAAGATGTCCTGAGACAGGAGCTGTTAAAAACACAAAAATAATTCCGAGAATTAACCGTATGCTAATAAAGCCTTCAGCTATCCATAAATAGATAAAGGTACCGGTCAAAGTAATTAAAACAGCAACGGTTGTCGTCTTTGTTGCAGCGTGTGCTCGGGTATAAACATCGGGGAAACGGATCATCCCGATCGCACTAATCACACTAATAATACTTCCGAATAAAATTAACAGGGCACCAATAAGTTCAAAACCTACGTTTCCGTTCAATGATAACGCCCCTTTCAATAAACTTAGCATATGAGATCGTACTAACAAACGATAAAATAGCTAAGATGAGAATAATTTCTAAAAAAGCTTTTGTTTGAAACAGTAATGAAACGATAGCGATTGCTGAGAGTAGATTCACTCCCACAACATCCATGGATAGGACTCGATCTGAAAATGAAGGTCCTTTTAAAATACGGATAAACGTAATTAAAATAGCAATACCAAACAGGATTAATGAGATAGTTAATATGGTTTGAATCATTATCTTGTGACCTCCATGATTGCTTTTTCAAATTTAGCTAGCGATCTTTCTAAATCCCCTTGAAAACGTTCGATATCCATGGCGTGAATATAGAGTACATTTCCTTCTGGTGTGACTTCCATAACAACCGATCCAGGTGTGAGGGTAAGCAATAATGATAATGTTGTCACTTCCCAATCACTTTCCAAGATCGTTTCATATTTAAAAATACCAGGTTTCACTCTAATTTGAGGGCTCAGCACCTCTTTGATAACCGGAATAGCTGATAGCATCGTTTCGATAATAAAGATGAT